>NZ_OEQB01000007.1 GCF_900240295.1 Megasphaera vaginalis (ex Bordigoni et al. 2020) | reverse complement strand
GGCCGTCTGCGTGGCGGCGGCGACGGGACTGGCGCTGCGTCTTGCCGGCAGGCGGATTGAAGATTCTCTGACCGTTCGCGAAGGCATCGCCATCACGACCTTTGCCTGGATACTGATCACTTTTCTGGGTCTCGTGCCGTACGTCGCCGGCGGGCATCTTTCTGTTCTCGACGGCATGGTCGAGACGATTTCGGGGCTGTCCGGGACGGGGGCGACGGTTATCGACGATGTCGAAAGCCTGCCGCCGAGCCTGCTCCTTTGGCGCAGCATGACCCACTGGTTCGGCGGGCTGGGGATCATCGTCATTTTTATCGCCATCTTTCCCCAATTCGGCCGCGGCGCCGTCCATATGTTCAACGCCGAAAGCACCGGCCCGATGGCGGAACGGATCGTGCCGCGTATCAAGGAAATGGCCAAGGAGCTTTTTGCGGTCTACGTCCTGTTTACGGCGACGGCGGCGGCCGTTTTCTGGCTTTGCGGCATGACGCCGCTGATTGCCGTCGATCATGCCATGTCGACGATTGCGACGGGCGGTTTTTCGCCTTTTAACGACAGCGTCGCGCACTTCCACAGTCCTGTCATCGAAGGAGCCATCGCCTTTTTCATGATTATTTCCAGCGCCAATTTCGGCATGTACGTGGCGGCTTATCACCGCGGCCCGTCGCTGATCTGGCGCGATACGGAGTTTCGCGCGTACGTGGCCATCGTCGCGGCGGCGACGTTGCTGTTGGCCCTCAATTTGGCGGCGGCCGGTCAGGCGGAGCTGCTGCCGGCGTTGCGGCAGTCTTTTTTTCAGGCCGCTTCGATTTCCTCATCGACGGGCTTCGTTTCCGCCGATTTTGACACGTGGCCGGCGTTCAGCAAATATATCCTGCTGCTGCTCATGTTCGTCGGCGGCTGCGCCGGTTCGACGGCAGGCGGTCTGAAGGTGACGCGGCTGATCTTGTTGTTGAAAATGACGGGTATCTTGCTGCGCCATGTCCTGCGGCGGCGGCAGGTTTTTTCCGTCCGTTCCAACGGCGAAGCTTATTCTGACGAAGTTTTGTACGGTATCGGCCGCTTTTTCTTTGTCTATTTTCTGCTCGACGTTCTTTGGACGGTGCTGCTCGTCTGCGACGGCGTTCCCACCTTTGACGCCATCGGCGTCAGCGTTTCGACGATGGGCAGCTGCGGCCCCGCCTTCGGTCTCTTCGGCGCGACCTGCACCTACAGCGCTCTGCATCCGTTCAGCAAGGTCGTCGTCGCCGTTTCGATGCTTATGGGACGGTTGGAATCTTTTACCGTCCTGGTGGTTTTGCTGCCGTCGTTCTGGCGGCGCCGCAAGGGTTGGTAAGAAGGAGTCGAAACCGTGAATTTTCGTATTGTCTGTCAATTTCTGGGAAAAATTTCTCTGGCCGAGTCTGCCGTCATGCTCTTGCCGTTGGCCTTGGCCCTGGTATTGGGAGAAGACGCGGCCGTAGCCTTTTTCGGCGCCGCCGCCGGTTGTTTCGGCACCGCCTTGGTGCTGCTGCGCCGGGGGCAGGTCCGAAAGCGGCTGCTGACGATGCGCGAAGGCATTGCGATCACCGGACTGGGGTGGCTGCTGGCGACGGGACTGGGGATGCTGCCTTATGTGCTGAGCGGGCATCTGGTCCTGCTCGACGGCGTTTTTGAAAGCATTTCCGGCTTTACCGGCACGGGGGCGACGGTTATCGACGATTTGGAAGTCCTGCCGCAGAGTCTGCTCCTCTGGCGCAGCATGACGCACTGGCTCGGCGGTCTCGGCATTGTCGTCATCTTCATCGCTTTACTGCCCGAGTCGGGACAGGATTCTTCGTATATCTACAACGCCGAAGCGGCGGGGCCGACGAAGGAGCGGGTGCTGCCGCGGCTGCGCGAGATGACGCAGGTCCTTTTTCAGCTGTATATGGCGTTTACGGTCATTGCGCTGGCCGTATTTATCGGCTGCGGCATGGATCTTATCAGCGCCGTCAACCATGCCTTGTCGACGATTTCGGCCGGCGGCTTTTCGACGTACAACGAAAGCGCCGCCCGTTTTGAAAGCCCGGCCATCGAAGGGTGGATGACCTTTTTTATGATCTTGGCAGGCGGCAATTTCGGCCTGTACTACCGAGTCTACCAGAAGGGCTTTGCCGTGCTGCGCCGCAATACGGAGTTCAAGGCGTATTTGACGATATTGGGAGTCAGTACGTGCCTGGTCGTCATCAACTTGATGATGTCGCTGGCGATTTCCTTGCCGGAGGCGCTGCGTTTCGCTTCGTTTCAGGTCGCGTCGATCGCCACGACGGGGTTCGTTTCCGCCGACTACGACTTGTGGCCGCCTTTTTCCAAGGGTGTCCTGCTGCTGCTCATGCTGTGCGGCGGCTGCGCCGGTTCGACGGCGGCGGGGCTGAAGGTTTCGCGTCTCGTCATCCTCGTTCGCACGGCGTGGGCGGCGGCCGTTCATGCCGCCTTTCCGAAGCGGTTGGCGGCGGTTACGATGAATGGCTGTGAAATAGACGGCAGCACCGTCATCCGCGTCGGGCAGTTTTTTTTCCTGTATATGGTCTTTATCGCTTTTTGGGCCGCGCTTCTGACTTTTGACGGCATTGCCGGTTTCGACGCCATCGGCATCAGCATTACGACGATGGGCTGCATCGGCCCGGCTTTCGGCGTTACGGGCGCGACGTGTACGTATGCGGAATTGTCCTCTTTTTCCAAGACGATTCTCTGCCTTTCCATGCTCGTCGGCAGGTTGGAGATCTTCACCGTTCTCGTCATGCTTCGGCCCGGTTTTTGGCGGAAAAAGGGGAACTGGTAAGTTTATTAAAAGCAAATGAAATGAAGATTAACGTTTGATGAGAAAGAAGATGTCCGGCAGGACGCCGCAGGGAAACGGAGAAGGTTCTCTTCCATAGAGGAGAGGAGGATCCCTGATGAAAAAAGTACTGCTTGTCATTCTTCTTTTTATTTTTCTTTTTTTCCTTGCCGGCCGGGACATATGGGATAAGGATTTCGCGCCGGCGGCGCTGACGGCAGATGTGGCGCAGCCGAAGGAGCCGCAGCATCGCGATGCCTATGTCTATATCAGCGGCGCCGTCAGGCGGCCCGGCGTCTATTCTTTTCCCGGTGACGTACGCGTCGGCGATGTCGTCCATGCCGCCGGTGACGTACTGCCGTATGCCGATAACGGCGCCGTTAATTATGCGGCTCCCGCCGCCGACGGCACGCACATTCACATTCCTTATGATCTGGACGGCGCTCCCGGCGGCGCGGCTCCCGACGACGGCAAGGTTCATCTCAATCAGGCCGACGAGCGGCAGTTGGTGACGCTGCCCGGCATTGGGCCGGTCATGGCCGGGCAAATCCTGGAATACCGCAGACGCCGCGGCGCCTTTACCAGTACGGAAGAGTTGAAGGAGATCAAGGGGATCGGCGCGGCGAAGTGGGAACAGTTGAAGGATCTGGTCGAGTTATGACCGGTCCTTCCGTTTTCCTGGTCCTTGCCTGGTGCGGCGGCATCTTTTTCGGAGACCATGTTCTCTTGTCCCGGACAGCCGCCGTCTTTGCGGCCGTCTTGTTCCTTTTCGCCGCCATCGGCTGCAGGCGCCGCCGCCGGACGGCATTGGTCTTTTTGGGCGCGCTGCTCTTTGTCTGCGGCAGTGTCCGTCTGGATTATAGTGACGGGCAGTATGCGGCGCTGTCTCATGGACTGGTCGGCGAACGCATCGCGGCGACAGGCGTAGTTGAAGAGAAGAAGGCGTCGTACGTCACGGACCGGGGCAAAAATACGCGTTATCTCTTCCGCCTTCACACCGTCCGAAGGCCCGGCGGCGCGGAAGAGAACGCTGCCGGAGCGCTGTGGCTGACGCTGCACGGCGAGACGGATTACGCCGCCGGCACGGCGTTGACCGTGCAGACGAAGGTTAAGGCCTTGGAATATTACAAGAATTTCGGGCTTTATGACAGCCGCCATCGCGATCGGCGTTTGGCCGTTATCGGCAGCGCTTACGGCGAAGAGAAGGACGTGTCGGCCGTCGCCGCGACGGCGGGATGGCAGGCGCAGCTGCGCCGGATCCGCGACGGGCTGACGGAACGGTTCGCCGCCTTCTTGACGGCGCAGGAGGCCTGCGTCCTCGCCAGTCTGCTGTTCGGCGGCCATTATGAGGAATTGGCGCCGGAACTGGTCGAAAGTTTTGCCGTCACGGGACTGATTCATATTCTCTCCGTTTCCGGTTCTCACGTCGTTTTGCTCTTCGCCGTCATTCGGATTCTGGGCGGCGCCGCGGGGCTCAGGCCGCTGCCGCAATTTGCGGTGGCGGCGCTGGCCGTTTTCGTGTACAGCGCCCTGGCGGAATTTACGGGACCTGTCGTACGGGCCGCGCTGATGGGGAGTCTCTGCGCCTTGAGTACTGTCGTCAAGCGCGAGTATGGGGGGATTCATTCCCTGAGTCTGGCCGTTTTCGTCATGACGCTGGCTGATCCGTACCTGCTTTTTGACCTGTCCTTCCGCCTTTCTTGCGGCGCGGCGGCGGGAATCATCCTTTTTCGGCCGCGTCTTCTGCCGTTCTGTCGTTTTCTGCCGTCTGCCGCCGCAGCCGCGCTGGCCGTCTGCCTGAGCGCGCAAATACTGCTGGTGCCGCTGCTGCTGGCCGAGTTTTCGTCACTGCCGGTCTATTCGTTTTTGGCTAACGTAACCGTCGGTACCGTGCTTGACGCCGTCATCGTTCTCGGTTTGTTGGCGGCGGCAGCGGCCTATGTCCTGCCTGTCGCGGCGACGCCGCTTTTATGGCTGATCAAGATCCTGTTGAACGCGGCTGTCGGCGCGAATTACGTTATCGCTTCTCTGCCGGGCAGCCGTCTGTGGCACGGCGCGTTGCCCTGGTTTGCCGTCGTTGCATACTACCTCTTCGTTGCCGCTCTTCTTGCGGCGCCGTATCGGAAACGGCTGCTGCTGGCAGGCGGCGTGCTGTTGTTCTCTTTTTCGCTGGCAGCCTGGGCGGCGCAAGGGGAGCGCACGATATATGTTTTTGACGTCGGCAGTGATCGGGCCACATGTCGGGTTGATGCTGAAGGAAACGCCGCGCTGTGGTATAATAGAAGCCGGTGGAGCAGTCCCGTTCGAAGCCAGGCCGTTTTGGCGCCGGCCCTTCGGCATGCCGGCGTTTTTCAGCTTCGGGAGCTGCATGTCGGCGGCTTTGAAGCGGAGCGGACGGCGGCGCAGCTGGGCCGTGCATTCGCCTGTCAGGCGGAGCGGATTCACATCCGGACCGAACTGACGGCGCCGTTGCGCCTGACGGAGAGCAAAACGCCGTACTATCTTTGCGCTAGTGCGGCGGCCGTGCCCGAGATGGCGGCGTTGCTGGAGATACGTTCCTGCGGCGGCGGTGATGGACTGCCGGCGGCTGCGGCGCTCATCGTCTCGGCGGCGCCGGAAGAAGAAAGGCGCTGCGCGGCGTGGCGTCGTGCAGCGGCGCGCGCGGGCATTCCTTTTTTTTCTCCTGCCGTTGACGGCGAGATTATCGCCGAAGAGAAGGCAGGTATATGGAAGATCAGAACATATGGCGGTGAAACCTTTTGAACTATATCCGATTGATCAACGGGACGGAATCCTATCTGATGGAACGGGAACGGCGCCGTTTTCTGGACGCCTGCAACCGCGACTTCGGCGCGGCTGCGGACGTGCGCCTTTTTTCCCGCACGGCCTCTGTCGGCGACGTGATCGCCGCGTTAGCGGAAGACTCGCTGTTCGGCGGCGCTGCTGTCGTCATCTGGACGGATTGTCCTTTTTTGCCGTTGCAGCGCGGCGGCAGGACGCGGACTAAGGCGACGGCGGAGGAACGTGAATTTGCCGACTTCCTCGGCAAGTTGCCGAGCAGGAAGGCGCTCCTTTTTTATACGGCCGGCAAGGTCAATGAAAAGGCTCCTTTTTTTCGTCTGATCAGCGCGCTGACGGCGTCGTCTTATTATGAAAGCGTTACGGACAAAACGGTCATGCCCTATGTCGACGCATACTTGAAAAAAAGAGGCAAGGTCTTGACCGGGAACAGCCGCGCGTATTTGCAGGAAATATTTCAGACGTGGGAAGAAATACCGTTGCTGTATGTCTTTACGGAACTGGACAAGCTCTGCATTTCCCTGGCCGCGGAAAGAGAGATCGACGTCGCCTGCCTGACCGGTCTTTTTGCCGGTTCGCTGGAAAAAAACATGTTTACCTTTACGGATTGTTTTTTGCGCCGCGACGGCGTGAAGACGACGCCTTTTCTGCCGCCGCTGTTTACCAAAAGCGACGTTTTTCTCAAGACTGTCGGATACATGGCTTCGCGCCTGCGCCTTCTTCTGGCGTATAAGGAACTGACGGCTGCCGGGCTGAGCGCAAGGCAGTGCGAGGCAGCCATGACGCAGATAAATCACGGCAGAAACGGCAAATATCTCATTTTTCACTTGAAAAAAGTGGCAAAGTATTGGAAAATGGAAGAACTGAAAGAATTGCTGCAGCGGCTGTTTACCCTGCAGCTTCACATGCGCCGCGGTACGGCTTCCGCCGACGATGTGGCGGCGCTGGTTTGTTTGTATTGCAGTAATAAAGGCAGGGTATCATAGTGACTGATGAAGAACGGGAACGAAAAGAACGATTGAAAGAATACCGTCGCCGCTATCGCGAGATGCACGGCAGAGAGACGAAGGGACGGCCGTGGAAAAAAGGCCTCCTTGCCGTCGCCGTTCTGGGGCTTGCCGGCTGCGGCGCTTTTTTTGGCGGCCAATACGCTGCCGCTTCGGCCGTTACCGTCGGCGGTGTCGGCTTCGGCCACGACGAAGAGGGGCTGAACGGTTTCCTCGATCAACAGGAAGCGTCCGCGGCGGGAGAGGAACTGACTTTGCAGATCAATGACGGCGGTGAAACGAAAGGGCTCGCCGATCTCGATGTTCATCTCGACAGGGATAAGATTCTGGACGAGGCGCTTCTGGTCGGACGCCGCGGGTCTTTTGCCGAACGGGTAAGCGACATCGCGTCGGTGCTGGTAAACGGCAAAGACGTGCCCTTGTCGCTCACTGTTGACGGCAATAAGCTCGACGCCTATCTGGACGATGTTCACCGGCGTTATGACCGGCAGCCGGAAAACGCTTTTGCCGAACCAACTGCGGAGGGCGTCGCGATCCATCCGGAAAAAGAAGGGGTGGTCATCGATACGTCGGAGACGAAGGCGCAGCTTGCGGACATGTTGGCGCAAGGTCATCTCAAACCGCTCGCCGTTCCCGTCGCCGAACGCAGCCAGGCCGGGGTCAAGGCCGCCGATTTGCAGCAAATCGATACGGTCCTGACGTATTATACGACGCATTTCGATCCTGCCGATACCAATCGTACGGCAAATATCGCCTTGGCGCAGAACTTGCTGAACCACGCTCTCATCAGCCCGCAGAGCCAGTTTTCTTTCAACGACTTCATCGGCACGCGGACGAAGGAGAAGGGCTATAAGGACGCGCCCGTCTATATGGACAATCAAGTGGTCATGGATGCCGGCGGCGGGGTCTGCCAGGTCAGTACGACCCTTTTCAACGCGGCGTTGCGGGCAGGCTTGATGATTTACGGCCGTTCGCCCCATTTTGCGCCGGCCGGCTACGTGCCTGTCGGCCTTGACGCGACAGTCGCCGACAACGGGCCGGATCTCGTTTTTTCCAATCCCTTTGATCATCCTATCTATTGTTATACCGTTATGGGAACGGACACGATCACCGTCTATATTCTCGGCAATCACGCCGACACGTGCAGCGTTTCCTTCCGGACGTTGTCGCAGAAGACGCTGCCGCATCAGGTTATTTATAAGCACCAAGACGGCATAACGGCGGAGCAGCGGCAGCAGGAAGGCTACGACGGTCATGAAATCAGTATTGCGCGGTACGTGCAATACAGCGACGGCGTGACCTATTCCAATGTGATCTCGTCCCGGTACGAGGCCAATGCGGAAATCATTCTGACGCCCGGCGCCGCTTCGGAAAAAACGGTGCAGACGACGAATCTCGGCGGCGAGCAGCTGCAGGATGCCATGATGAATTTCCCTCACGATCCTGTCATACCGGGAGCGTGAGTTCCTCGTAGCGGAGAAAGGCTGAAAAATGAAAGTTTATCGTATTATCCCCAAACAAGAGGTCAAGATAAAGATTCCCGACGGCCGCAGCGTATTCGTTTCGGAAATCAAGGGTTCGCCGACGGAACGGGCCTGGCAGGTTCGTACGACAGCCGCCTTCGATGCTGACGCGGAGCGGCTGGCCCGGCATCTCGGCGATTATTTTTCCCTGCCCGGGACGGTCGCCGTCGAACATGTGCGGCGTCCCGATTTCGATACGGTTAAAGAACTCGATAACGAATCGGCGCTGAACTGCAACGGCGGAGCTTCCGACGACGTTCTCGAAAGTTACGCCATTCCGCACGAAGATTGCTATGAAGATCTGTATGACGACGCCGGCGAGTTGTTGCGAGACGAAGAATATCAAAAAGTCTGCCGCGCCGCGCAGCGTTCCGACGGCGGCAAAAAGAAGAAAACCGCCGCCGCAAGTCCGGCGGAGAGCAATGTCTGGTTGGGAAAAGCTTTCCACGGCGCCGTGCAGAAGATCAACGACGTCCTCGGCGAAGAACAGAACAACGTCATCTTTGAAGGACAGGTCGTTAAAGTCGAGTTTCGCGAATTGAAATCGAAGCGGATTTTATTGACCTTTCAGATGGCCGATAAGACGAACGGTATTTCGGCAAAAAAGTTCCTTGACGTCGGCAGCGGCGGTAAATTTCGCCGTAAAGGGAGTCTGACGGCAGAGGAGATGGAGCTGTTGCAGCAGCGTTTCCGCAAGGGCTCTCAGGTCCGGGTCAGAGGCAATGTCCAATATGATACGTATCAAAGCGATTACGTCCTCAATGTGGAAGACATCATGCCTGCCGAAGGCGGCGCCGTGGAACGGGAGGACAAGAATCCGACGCCGCGCGTCGAGCTGCACCTGCATACGGTCATGAGCGACATGGATGCCCTGATTACGGTCAAGCAGCTGATCAAGACCGTAAAGAAATGGGGTCATCCGGCTGTTGCCGTTACCGATCACGGCGTCGTGCAGTCTTTTCCGCTGCTGCAGGAGATCTCACGGGACAAGACGAACGGCGTCAAGGTCATTTACGGTATGGAAGGATATCTTTTTGATGAAAAAATTGATGAATCCTACCATATCATCATTTTGGCGAAGAACCAGATCGGTATTCGCAATCTGTACAAATTGGTAAGCATATCGCACTTGAAATACATCTACCGCGGCCGGCCGCGCCTTCCGCGGGCCGTCCTCAACGAATACCGCGAGGGATTGATCTTCGGTTCGGCCTGTGAGGCCGGTGAGCTGGTTCGATCACTGGTGCAGAAGAAGCTGCCCTACGAGGACCTGAAACGGATCGCCGCCTATTATGATTATCTCGAGATCCAGCCGCTGACGAACAACCAGTTCCTGATTCGTGAAGGCTTCGTCGATACCGATGAAGAGCTGCGCGACATTAACCGGACCATTATTCGTCTCGGCGACGATCTCGGCAAGCTGACGGTCGCGACGTGCGACGCTCACTTCCTGAACCCGGAAGATAAGATTTACAGGGAGATCATGATGACCGGCAAGGGCTTCAAGGACGCGCAGTTTCAGCCCGATCTGTACTTGCGGACGACAGACGAAATGTTGGCGGAATTTTCCTATTTGGGCGCGGAACGGGCGCGGGAGGTCGTCATTATGAATCCGAACCGGATCAACGAGATGATCGACGACGTCAAGCCGGTACCGAAGGAAACGTTGTATTTTCCGCAAATTACGGGATCTTCGGAAGCGTTGAAGACGATGTGCTATGCCAAAGCCCATCAGATTTACGGTGAGCCGCTGCCGCAGATCGTCGCCGATCGCCTGACGGAAGAGTTCACCTCCATTTTGGGGCACGGGTTCGGCGTTTTGTACTATATCGCCCACAAGCTGGTCAAGCATTCCAATGACGACGGCTATCTCGTCGGTTCGCGGGGATCCGTCGGGTCTTCTTTCGTGGCGACGATGTCGGGTATTACGGAAGTCAATCCGCTGCCGCCGCACTATGTTTGCCCTCATTGCCGGTACAGCGAATTTTTTACCGACGGGTCCGTCGGCGGCGGTTTCGACCTGCCTGATAAAGCGTGCCCGGTCTGCGGCGAAGCGTTGCACAAAGACGGCCACAATATTCCTTTCGCCATTTTCCTCGGGTTTGACGGCGACAAGGTTCCCGATATTGATTTGAATTTCTCCGGTGAATATCATCCGAAAGCGCATAAGTATACGGAAGAACTGTTCGGCAAGGACAATGTTTTCCGCGCCGGCACGATTGGCGCCATTAAGGATAAGACGGCTTACGGCTATGTCATGAAGTGGGCTGAGGCGCGCGGCATCAAGGTCAATGAGGCCTATGTCAACAGCCTGGTCAACGGCTGCACGGGCATCAAGAATACGACGGGGCAGCATCCCGGCGGCGTCATGGTTATTCCGCGCGATATGGATATACATCATTTTACGCCGGTTCAATATCCGGCCAACAAAAAGGACAGCGGCATCATTACGACGCATTTCGATTATCATTCCATCGAAGGACGTCTGGTCAAGCTGGATATTCTCGGACACGATGATCCGACCGTTATCCGCATGCTCGAGGATCTGACGGGAGTCGACGCGACGACGATTCCCTTTGATGATCCGGCGACGATGAGTCTTTTCAGTTCGACGAAGGCCCTGGGCCTGACGCCGGAAGAGTTGGGTTCCGAAGTCGGCAGCTTCGGCATTCCCGAATTCGGCACGCCCTTCGTACGGCAAATGCTGGTTGACACGAAACCGCAGACCTTTTCAGGCCTGGTGCGAATCTCCGGTTTTTCCCACGGCACCGACGTCTGGTTGAACAACGCGCAGGATTTGATCCGCTCGAAAACGGTGGAATTGAAAGAAGCCGTATCGACGCGCGACGATATCATGAACTATCTGATCGAGCACGGCATCAAGCCGAAGACGAGTTTCAAAGTCATGGAAAATGTCCGAAAAGGGAAGGGCATCGATAAACTCGATAAGCTGGGCAAAAAGAATACGGACTACGAAGGCGAACTGAAAGCCGGCGGCATACCGCAGTGGTTCATCGAGTCGTGTCAGAAGATCGGCTATCTGTTTCCCCGCGCCCATGCCGTCGCTTACGTCATGATGGCCTTCCGTATCGCCTGGTACAAGATCAACTATCCCTTAGCGTATTACGCGGCGTATTTCACGATTCGCGCCAAGGCGTTCAATTTGCCGGTTATGACCGGCGGCCTGGAAACGCAGCGCCATAAGATGAAGACCATTGCCCAGCAGGGGAAGGACGCGTCCAAGATTGATCAGGATCTCTATTCGGCATTGGAACTTGCCGTCGAAATGAGTCTGCGCGGCTACGCCTTTTTGAACGTCGATATCAGCAAATCGGCGGCGACGAAATTTACGATCTGCGACGGTAAAATATTGCCGCCGTTTACGGCAATAGACGGGTTGGGAGAAAATGTCGCCGAACAGATCGTCACGGCCCGCCGGGAAGCGCCGTTCACGTCCAAGGCCGATCTGAAGCTGCGCGGCAAGGTCTCGCAGTCGCTGATCGAAACGATGACGGAATACGGCTGCCTCGGCGATATGGCGGAAGATGAACAGTATGATCTTTTTGCCATGTAATGTTTTTGTATGGATAGCTGTTTTTTGTCGACAATCTCTGAGATTTGTCTCATAATGTAAAAAAACTTTAATTTGATGAAGAGGAACAGTGATGCGCCATGAGCAGTAACGAACGGTTGAAAGATCATCTCCATGACCAGCTTTTTGAAGCGATTCTCGAATTGCGGGATTTGGAGGAGTGCTACGAATTTTTTGAAGATATCTGCACGATTCAGGAAATGAAAGCCATTTCGGCGCGACTGGAAGTGGCCCGCATGTTGAAAGGCGGAGAAATTTATGAAGATATCGTCAAGAAGACCGGCGCCAGTACGGCGACGATCAGCCGCATCAAACGCTGCCTGATGTACGGCAGCGGCGGTTACGGCAAGATCCTCGACAGGTTGGCGGAGAAAGAGGCAAAGACCGTCTGAAACTGATCCTGGGGCTTACAATTCCGTCTTGTCTCTGACAGGCGATATTATATACACGTAGTTGATTTTGCTGAACAACAGGAGGTACTTATGAAACAATTTATGGAAGAATTCAAAGCGTTTGTTTTGCGCGGCAATGTCATCGACATGGCTGTCGGCGTCGTCATCGGCGCGGCATTCGGCAAGATCGTCGCTTCGCTGATTGCCAATATCATCATGCCGCCTTTGGGGCTGATTCTCGGCGGCGTCGATTTTTCGAACTTATTCATTTCTCTCGGCAGCAAACATGTCGAAACGCTGGCGGAAGCGCAGGCACAAGGCGTTCCCGTCATCGCTTACGGGTTATTCATCAATACGGTCGTTGAATTTTTAATTATCGCCTTTGCGATTTTCGTGGTTATTTCCCAGATCAACCGACTCTCGAAGAAAGAAGAAGATGATGCTCCGGAACCGCGTCTCTGCCCTTATTGCAAACAGCCCGTAGCCGATGACGCGACACGCTGTCCGCATTGCACGAGTCAATTATAAGCAGGTCCGCGCTGATGAAGTCTAAAATTGATATCACCGTATTCGATAACGGCGAGGCGGCGATCATGAAGGCTTCGCTGACAGGCGAGCTTTGGGCCGATTATCAGGCCTTCGCGCGCTTGGCGGCAAAACGAAGAGAGAAGAACCGATTCCATGCAGAGAAGGCAGCACGCCGTTATGAACGTGCTGCTTCTTTGTCTCTCTTCGCCTTTTATGAAACGGTGCTGCACCGCTGGCTGCCGCACTTTGCCGAACAAGTAGACGTGCAGGCTTTTATTGACAAGCCGTTGGCGGAAAAATCGCGAATCGTCCTGCTGCAAGTGTTTCCCGACGCCGGTAAGGATCAGGAGTTTGCGCATCTGTGGGCGATCCTGGAGCGATACGATCTGCATAACGGCGCCTGGCTGGATGCGCTGACGGGCGAGACGCTCCTTGATATTGCGCAGTCGATGGATGCTTTTCTGTCTTGTATCGAGCAAAAAAGCGGCTTGCAGCGTTTTCCTGCTTGTGAGGCGTCGACGGATACGCTCGTTTCCAAATTGAGCAGCTTTTTTTTCCATCATGTCAAGTAAATCCTTCTTGCATTTTTTTAGCTCTCCCTGTATCATGAAGGGAAGAAAACAAATCGAATATAAAATCGTCTTTGGGGCAAGGTGAGAAGGGGCTTCCTTCATATTCCTGACCGGCGGTACAGTCCGCAAGCTCTGAAAAGAGTTGAATCGATGCAATTTCGATACCGACAGTTACAGTCTGGATGGGAAAAGACGGCTGCAGGGCCTGTTTGCCTTGCCTTGTTTCCCATGCAAAGACTGGTTTTTCCGGTCTTTTTTTCTTTGTGTCGAAGGCGTAAGGAGGCAATGATGGAGAAAAATTATTATCTCGGTTTTGATGCCGGCACGCAAAGCGTGAAAGTTGCCGTCTATGACGGGCAGATGAATTGCGTAGCCATGGACACGGCGAAGACGACGCTGTCTTATCCGCAGCCCGGCTGGGTGGAGATGGATATTGACGAGTACTATCGGCTGATCAAGCAGTGCATGCGTTCGTGCAGTTATCAGATGCGGCAGAAGCATTTATCCGTCAAGTCGGTACGGGCCATCATGGGCGACGGGATCATTTGCGGCATCGCCGGCATTGACGCCGCCGGAAATCCCGTTACGCCGTATGTCAATTATCTTGACAGCCGTACGGCAGATGATGTCGAACGGCTAAAGGCGCAGGGACTGCGGATCTGGGCTGAAGAGACGGGCAATGCCGAACCGAGCGTCATGTTTCCGGCCATGTTTGCGCGCTGGTTTCTGAAACATGTGCCGGCTTTTGCCGCCAAAGGCGTTAAATTCGTTCATAATTGCCCGTATGTTCTGCTGCACCTCGCCGGACTCGGCGGGAACGACGCCTTTATCGACTGGGGCACGCTTTCGGGCTGGGGATTGGGCTATCATGTAATGCAAAAGGAATGGTCGCCGCGGCAGTTGGAAATTCTCGGCATTGACGCGGCCTATTTGCCGCGCATTGTAAAACCGTGGGATATTATCGGCTCTTTGTGCGAAAAGGATGCCGAAGAAACGGGCTTTCCCGCCGGCATTCCCATCTGCGCCGGCGCCGGCGATACGATGGAATCCATGATGGGCAGCGGTATTCTCGAAGCCGGGCGCGGCGTTGACGTAGCCGGCACGTGCGCCATGTTCTGCGTGTCGACAGACGGCATCATTCCCGCTCTT
This sequence comes from Megasphaera vaginalis (ex Bordigoni et al. 2020), assembly GCF_900240295.1. Lineage (NCBI taxonomy): Bacteria > Bacillati > Bacillota > Negativicutes > Veillonellales > Veillonellaceae > Megasphaera > Megasphaera vaginalis (ex Bordigoni et al. 2020). The sequence continues at coordinate 100,777 of NZ_OEQB01000007.1, read as the reverse complement.
TCCGTTCCCGGCAGCGGACTGATCTTCAATTCCGGAACGCTGGAAAACACGTATTTCTATTGGGGCTTCGTCCGGACCGGCGGTCTGGCGCTTCGCTGGTTCAAGGACAGCGTTTGTCGAAAGCAGAGCGATGAGTATTACGGTACGCTCGACGAATTGGCACGCCGTCATCCCGCCGGCTGCGACGGCGCGTTTTTTATCCCCTATTTGACCGGCGGCAACGGCGATTACCCGGATGTGCGCGGCGTTTTTTCCGGTTTGACGCTCGATTCCGATCAAGGCGCCATGTGGCGGTGCGTCCTCGAAGGGATCGGCTACGATTATCTGGAAATTACCGAACGTTACCGCAGCGCCGGCATCGACTTGTCGCAGCTTACGGTCACGGAAGGCGGCAGTCGTGACGCGCTTTGGAATCAGATCAAGGCCGATATGTTGGCGACGGAAGTCGTTACGCTGGAAGTGGCCGGCGGCGCCGTGCCGACCAATTGCCTGGTAGCGGCGTACAGCCAAGGCGATGTGACCGATTTGAAAGAAGCCTTGCAAACGAATTTCATCGTCAAAGATACTTTCTCTCCTCAGCAGTCTGTAACGGACTATTATCAGCAACAGTATGGACGGAGGAAAAAGCTGTTGGAAGCGCTGCAGGCAAGCGGCATATAAGCGCGGAAAGGCCGGATTATCCGGCCTTTTTTATTTGTCATATTGTGAAAAAGGGTGTAATGTTTTCGCTATTAGTGTCTCAAAAAAGACTTTGCGTTAGTAATAATTCCAGAAACGTATAATTAAAAGTCATAGGAATTCATACAGGACAGCGAAAAATATATATGTGGATATGGGTTTTAATGAAATATACACCCCATATGTAGTGGATTTTTTCACAGGAAGTGATATACTATGAGTGTAAGCAATGCATCTGATTTTTAATTTGCGTGCTTTTTTTTGGAACTGTTAAGTGAAAAAAATCACGCGACAATTTAAAGGAGGAGTTAGACATGTTTTGTAAAAAAGTAATGGTAATTGGTGCAGGTACAATGGGTTCCGGTATTGCTCAAGTCTTCCTGACAAAAGGCTGCGACGTTATCTTGAACGATATCAAACAGGAATTCATTGACGGCGGCGTTAAGAAAATCGACAAAAGCTTAACGAAACTGGTTTCCAAAGAAAAAATGACGCAAGCCGATAAAGACGCATGCATGGGCAAATTGACGGGCATCGTTGAAATTACGGAAGAAAACATGAAAGATGTTGATCTCGTTGTTGAAGCGGCTATCGAAAACATGAAGATCAAAGCGGAAATTTTCCGGAACTTGGGCGAAAAATGCCCGGCGCATACGATCTTGGCTTCCAACACGTCTTCCTTGCCGATTACGGAAATCGCCGCAGCTACCAATCGTCCGGATAAAGTTATCGGCATGCATTTCTTCAATCCCGCTCCGGTAATGAAATTGATCGAAGTTATTAACGGTATTGCTACGTCTGAAGAAACATACAAAAAAGTTGAAGAAGCTTCTATCGAATTGGGCAAGAGTCCTGTAAAAGTTGCCGATTTCCCGGGCTTCGTAGGCAACCGTGTCGTCATTCCGATGATCAACGAAGCGATCCAAGCTTTGATGGAAGGCGTCGCTTCCAAAGAAGATATCGACAATGTCTGCAAACTCGGTTTCAATCATCCCATGGGACCCTTGGCTCTCAGCGATTTGATCGGTAACGACGTTGTTCTTCATATCATGAACGTTCTTTACAGCGGTTTCGGCGATCCTAAATATCGTCCGTGCCCGTTGCTCGCCAAATATGTTCAGGCCGGCTACCTCGGCCGTAAAACGGGCAAAGGCTTCTACGATTATGAATAATTCGCCTGCTTTCGGCCAGGTGTAAAAGAAAAGCCTCCACATTGCGATTTTACGCAGTGCGGAGGCTTTTTTGATCGGCTGCCGCCGTTTTTCAATAAAAGAAGAAAGAGCCGGCAATCGTATCGAACAGCGGCAGTGCCGTTTCTTTTCTTTTTTCTTCGACACTGTTCATCACGGTAATGATCTTGTCGCCGTCGGTAAAGATAATGCGTTCGACGTACAACGCGAGGGTATCATTGCCGTAGGGAAGGGTGCAGGTATAAGAAATGCGCAGACATTGGCGCCCGTTCAGGACGGTGAGTTCGTGGTGCAGTCGGGAAATGCCCGCATCCTTAGCGAGTGCGGCAAGATATGATTTTTGCCAATTCAGCAGGCGATTGCCGCCCTGTTTTTTTTCCGCGTCGCTCCAGGGTTCTTCAGAAATCTGCGTGCAGATTTTGCCGTCGGGACGGACGGCGGCCAGTTTCACTTCCCGGCGCAGCGGCGTGACGACGGTAAAGCTGTCTGGCAGGGACAGGGTAAATCTGTTTTCTCTGTCCGTGTAGGTATGGTACGTTTCGGCCGCCGCTGCACCGGTGATGAAAGATGCGGCAAGCGCTGCGGCGAGAATCATTTTTTTCATGATCGATCGCTCCTTTGACAAGATCCCTTTCAGTATACGGCATTTTGGGACAAATGCAAGACCGTCGCGCAGTGTTATAAAAAAATGACGGCGCACGCCGTTTTCGCCTTGTGGTATAATAGAACAAATTCATAGTTGCAAAGGATGATGAAGATGATTCTTTCCGGTAAGGAAATTGTAAAGCACATGGGCAAGGAAATTATAATCGAACCCTTTGATCGGAGCCGCGTCAATCCGAACAGTTATAATCTTTCCCTGTATCATGAACTGATGGTTTACGATCACCAGGAGCTGGACATGGCAAAGGAAAATACGGCTTCAACCATTACGATTCCGGCAGAAGGCTATGTCTTGCAGCCGAATAAGCTGTATCTCGGCAGGACGAACGAGTATACGAAAACGGAAGGCTACATCCCCATGCTTGAAGGCCGTTCTTCCGTCGGCCGATTGGGCGTTTTCATCCATGTGACGGCGGGCTTCGGCGATGTCGGGTTTTCCGGGTATTGGACGCTGGAAATCTTCTGCGTCCAGCCGATTCGCATTTATCCGGACGTGGAGATATGCCAGATTTATTATCATGATATTGACGGCGAATACGATACGTACCGGACCGGGAAGTATCAGAACAATACGGGAATCCAGACCAGCATGTTGTGGAAGGATTTTCGCAAATAGGAGTTGGGGTTATGTTGAAGGAAATTGCCATTCATGAAATTGAAGGCGTACGCATTGGACACGGAGAAAACCGCGATGCCGGCACGGGTTGTACGGTTATTATCTGCCCGGCCGGCGGGCCTTGCGGGGTTGACGTGCGCGGCGGCGGACCGGCAAGCAGGGAAACGGAATTGCTGCGGCCGGTGGCGGCTGCAGAGGTGATCCATGCCATCGTGCTTTGCGGCGGCAGCGCGTTCGGTCTCGATGCCGCCGGCGGCGTGATGCGGTATCTGGAGGAACGGGATATCGGCTTTGCGACGTCCGTCTGCAAGGTGCCTCTCGTCGTCGCGTCTTCCATTTTTGATCTGGTTTGCGGCAGCAGTACCGTGCGCCCCGATGCCGCCATGGGGTACGCCGCCTGCGTCCACAGTGAAGAGAACCGGCCCCAAGGCGGTAATCACGGCGTGGGCATTGGCGCCACTGTCGGCAAGTACGGCGGCGCGGCGACGATGATGAAAGCCGGTTTGGGAATTGCCGCTTTTCAAGCTGGCGACGTCAAAGTCGGCGCCCTTGTCGTCGTCAATGCTCTCGGCGACGTGTACGGTGAAGATGGACGGATTCTGGCCGGAATGTTGACGAAAGAAGGAGAATTTGCCGATACGGTGCAGTGTATGCTGGGCGATCTGGAGCGGTCCGCGGCGGTTCCCGGCGGCTGTACGACGAATACGACGATCGGCGCGGTCGTTACGAATGCGGCTCTGGATAAAACGGCGATGAACAAAGTCGCCGCTTTGGGCAGTAACGGTATTGTCCGCGCCGTCAGACCGGTCAACACGATGGCAGACGGCGATACGCTCTACGCCTTGAGCACAGGCGGCGTATCGGGTGAGGTCAACAGTGTCGGAATCCTGGCGGCTTACGCCGTAGAAGAAGCTGTCCGTCGCGCCGTTCGGGATGTCGCCGGCGCTTACGGTATTCCGGCTCTGTGCGACATGGACAGATAGAAAAAAGGATTTCAGCTGTTGGCTGAAATCCTTTTTTCTATACCTTGAAATATGGTTTAAAAACGGAACGGTTCGGCTCTTTCCGTTCCTTCTTCTCTTTTTTATCTTTGTGTTCCGACCGGTGCTGCGTCGTTCGTTCTTTCTTTCCTTCGCCTTTGCCGAATTTGCCGGCACCGTGTTTTTCTCCTTTGCCGTCACGGTGTTCGCCGGCGCCTGGGCGCCGCCCTGTATGGTTCCGTTTGCCGCCGCCCTGTTTTCTGTCGCGGCGCACGCGGAGCGGAGCCTCTTCCGTAATGGTTACCGGCGTCGTATCCGGTTCCTTTGTCAGCAACTTGATGGCAGACGCGACCAGCGCGACGGAATCGTAATGAGAGAGCAGTTCTTCCGCCGTGGCTCTGTACGCATTGCCCGCGCCGTCTTCCGCGGCTGCCGCCAGACTGCGGATGGCGGCTTGCTGCGCGCCTTCGAGGGCTTCCGAGAAGGAAGGCGCTTTGCGGCGTTCGATGCGGCGTTTGATCAGGCGTTCAATGGCGCGGAGATGATCGATTTCGCGAGGAATGACGAAGGTCGTCGCTTCGCCGCTGTTGCCGGCGCGCCCTGTTCGGCCGACGCGGTGGACGTAGCTTTCCGGATCCTGCGGCAGGTCGTAGTTGAACACGTGCGTAACGCCGCTGATATCCAAGCCGCGGGCGGCGACGTCCGTGGCGACGAGGATATCGATCGTCTTTTCACGGAACTGGCGGATGACGGTGTCCCGTTTCGCCTGGGTCAAGTCGCCGTGGATACCTTCGGCGGAATAGCCGCGCTTTTTCAGCCCTTCCGATACTTCATCGACGCGGCGTTTGGTACGGACGAAGATGATGGCCAGATCCGGTTCCTGTAAGTCGAGCAGGCGACAGAGAATGTCGAATTTTTGGCGATCGGGAACTTCAATATACGATTGATTGATAAGATCGATCGTTACCTCTTTGGCCTTCATGCGGACGATTTCCGGATTGTGCAGGAACGTTTCGGCCAACGTCTGGATCGGCTTCGGCATCGTGGCCGAGAACAGGAGCGTTTGCCGCGTTTCCGGCGTAGCGGACATAATCAGGTTAATGTCATCGATAAAACCCATATCGAGCATTTCGTCGGCTTCATCAAGGACAATGGAAGAGATCGCATTCAGCCGAATAGTACCGCGCTTCATGTGGTCGATCAGGCGGCCCGGCGTGGCGACGACGATCTGCGGATTCTTGCGCAGACGGCGCAGTTGCCGTTCTATATCCTGGCCGCCGTAGATAGGCAGCGCCTGGATCGATGTAAATTGCGCCAGATGGTTGATTTCTTCTGCTACCTGCATGGCCAGTTCACGCGTCGGAGAAAGGATGATTGCCTGCAGTTCCGTGCTCTCCGGCGCGGCGAGTATCTTTTCCAGGACGGGGATCCCATAAGCCGCCGTTTTTCCGGTACCCGTCTGTGCCTGGCCGATCATATCCCTGCCGGAAAGCGCTGTAGGAATGGAGCCGGCCTGTATCGGCGTCGGTTCTTCAAACCCCATTTCGTTCAATGCGCGGATGATAACGTCACTTACTTGTAATTCTTGGAATTTTTCTAACATGTATACCTCCTCAATAATATAACTTATTTATTATACCACAGCTCAGTATAGTAAACCACCGTTTCGTCCGGCCGATTCCGCGACAGATTGCCGCTCCGGGAAGAGATTCGTCCGTGTGCGGCGCGGCAGGCGGCGTAACCATGCCTGTCAGTCAGATATTGCAATTTATATTGTTGAGGGTGTATACTGTATAATTGATATAAAATATATGGTCACAGACAATTACGGGAGGTCTTTACACGTGTTCAACAGATTTATACAGCGATTGCTCGGGAACAATACCGAATATGAATTGAAAAAGATGCGCCCCATTGTGCAACAGATCAACGAGTTGGAACCGACGCTGGCATCGCTCAGCGATGCGTCGCTGCAAGCCAAGACATTTGAATTCAAAAAGCGTCTTGCCGACGGCGAGACCTTGGATGATCTTTTGCCGGAGGCCTTTGCCGTTATCCGTGAAGCGTCGCGCCGTGTGTTGGGCATGCGTCATTTTGATGTGCAGCTCCTGGGCGGTATCGTATTGCACCGCGGCGATATCGCCGAAATGAGGACCGGCGAAGGGAAGACATTGGTAGCGACGGCTCCGGTATATTTAAACGCTTTGTCCGGAAAGGGCGTGCATGTCGTCACGGTCAACGACTATCTGGCTACTCGCGACAGTGAGGAAATGGGACAGATCTACCGTTTTCTCGGGCTTTCCGTCGGCCTGATCGTCCATGATCTGGATTACGAACAGCGGCGCCGCGCCTATAATTCCGATATCACCTACGGTACGAATAATGAGTTCGGCTTCGATTATTTGCGTGACAATATGGTCATCAGCAAGGATCAGATGGTTCAACGGCCGCTAAACTACTGTATCGTCGATGAAGTGGACAGCATCCTTATCGATGAGGCGCGGACGCCGCTGATCATTTCGGGTCCCGGTGAAAAATCTACGGAGCTGTACAGCACCTTGGCGGCTATCGTCAAGCGGCTGGCGCCGGAAGATTACACGATGGACGAAAAGCAAAAAACCATTGCGCCGACAGACGAAGGCGTCGTCAAAATAGAAAAAATGCTCGGCATAACGAACATGTTCGATAATGACCATCTGGAATTGAATCACCTGGTCATCCAGGCGCTGCGTGCCAATTTCATGATGCACCGCGATAAGGACTACGTCGTCAAGAACGGAGAAATCGTCATTGTCGATGAATTTACGGGACGACTGATGTTCGGCCGCCGTTTCAGCGACGGCCTGCACCAGTCGATTGAAGCGAAAGAAAACGTTAAAGTTCAGGGCGAAAGCAAGACGTTGGCCACGATCACTTTCCAAAACTACTTCCGCATGTATCGGAAACTGTCCGGCATGACCGGTACGGCGAAAACGGAAGAAGAAGAATTCAACAAGATCTATAAGCTCGACGTCTATGTCGTTCCGACGAACAAGCCGTCTCTCCGCAAGGATTTGCCCGATGTCATTTATAAGACGAAGAACGCCAAGTACCGTGCCGTTGTCCGCGAAATCGTCCGCTGTCACGCGACGGGACAGCCGATTTTGGTCGGTACGACTTCGATTAATCAGTCGGAAATTTTAAGCACCATGCTGAAACAGGAAAATATCGTACATAATGTGCTGAATGCCAAGTATCATGAGAAGGAAGCGGAAATCATCAAAAATGCCGGGCAGATGAATACGGTCACCATCGCGACGAATATGGCCGGCCGCGGCACGGATATCAAGCTGGGCGCAGGCGTGCCTGATCTGGGCGGCTTGATGATCATCGGTACGGAACGGCATGAAAGCCGCCGTATTGACAACCAGCTGCGCGGCCGCGCCGGCCGTCAGGGTGATCCGGGGCTCACGAAATTCTATCTTTCCCTGGAAGATGATCTGATGCGGATCTTCGGTTCCGAAAGCATCTCCAAATTTATGGATAAGCTCGGCATGGAAGAAGATGAGCCGATCGAACATGCCATGATTTCCCGCTCCATTGAAAAAGCGCAGAAAAAAGTGGAAGCGCACAACTTTGAGATCCGTAAATATGTTCTCGAATATGACGATGTCATGAATCAGCAACGTGAAGTTCTCTACGGACAGCGTCGCGAAGTATTGGTCGCCGAATCGCTGAAGGACACGATCCTGACGATGGTTGACGATATCATTTTGGACGGCTTGGCGCGGTATGCCAATGAGAAGCTGTATCCCGAAGAATGGGATTTTGCCGGTCTTCTGGCGCAGATGGAGCAGTATTTCGTGCCTCGCGGAACCGTTACGGTCGAAGAACTGGAAAACCTCAGCCGCGTAGAAGTCCAGGATAAGCTGAAAAAGATCGCCGTCGATCTGTATGATTCCCGAGAAGAAGAAATCGGCGCGCAAACGATGCGCGAATTGGAAAAGGCGATTATGCTGCGTGTCGTCGACAGCAAATGGATGGAACATCTGGATGCCATGGATGCTTTAAAAGAAGGCATCAACTTGCGTGCTTACGGCCAGAAAAATCCTTTGGTCGAATATAAATTCGAAGCTTATGAAATGTTTGAAGAAATGGTCGATTCCATCAAGCGGACGGTTATTACCTTCCTTTATCACGTGCAGGTAACTTTCAACCGGCCGATTCCGCAGGCAGAAGACCATTTGCAGGGAGCTAAGGAAGTTCATCGGGACGTGCCGGAAAATCCGGCGCTGGCCGCTGAAAGCGAAAGACCGCAGGACTAGTTTGGCAGGAGAAAAAACGCATAATTTATTAACTTATTGGTAAAACGAAAGATGGTGATCTTGTGTTATTGGAAGAAATGAAAAAACCGATAGAAGACTTACAACAACGCATACAGGAAATCGGGGATTCACTTTAACCTCGCTCGCAAAAAAGAACGCATTATGGAATATGATATGCTGATGAGCGATCCGTCTTTTTGGGACGATCCCGATAAAGCGAGGTCGATCTCGCAGGAAGCGACGGCGTTAAAAACGGAAGTGGAAGGCCATGAAGCGCTGGTACAGAAAGCCGTCGATTTGAGCGATTATCTGGAAATGGCGATGGAAGACGGCGATACGTCCTTGGCCGGCGACATTGAAACCCAGTATGACGGCGTTTTGAAAGAAATTGAAAAGCGGGAAGTTTTACTTCTTCTGTCCGATGAATACGATCGCTGTAACGCCATCGTGACTTTTCACGCCGGCGCCGGCGGTACGGAGGCGCAGGATTGGACGCAGATGTTGGTGCGCATGTATACGCGCTGGGCCGAACAAAACGGTTACCATCTGACGATTATCGACATGCAGCCAGGCGATGAAGCCGGCGTCAAGAGCGCCGCGTTCACAGTGGAAGGCGAATATGCGTACGGGTATTTGAAGTCGGAAAAAGGCGTGCATCGTTTGGTGCGCATTTCTCCCTTCGACGCCGCAGCCAGAAGACACACATCCTTTACCGCCGTCGACGTCATGCCCGAGCTGCCTGACGATGTGGAAGTCGAGATCAATATGGATGACGTCCGCGTCGATTATTTCCGCGCTTCCGGCGCCGGCGGACAGCACGTCAACAAGACGAGTTCCGCCGTGCGCATGACGCATTTGCCGACAGGGATTGTCGTCCAATGTCAAAACGAACGGTCACAGGTACAGAACCGGGAAATGTGCATGAAGTATTTGCGGGCCAGGTTATTTGAGCTGGAACAGGAAAAGCAGGCTCAGCTGAAAGCCGAGATCGGCGGCGCTCACCAGGCGATTGAGTGGGGCAGTCAGATTCGCTCCTACGTTTTTCATCCTTACAATCTGGTTAAGGATCATCGGACCAATGTGGAAACAGGAAATGTTCAGGCCGTTATGGACGGTGATTTGGAAGCCTTTATGGAAGGCTTCCTGCATCAGGAAAAAGACAGAAAGTTAAATCGACAGGAAATATGATCAAAAAAATAATTGTTTTTCTTCTCTTATTGGCTGGTATCGGCGCCGCCGCCGAATATGGCGGTCCGCAAATGGCGGAACGGGGAATATATTATTCGTTGGGACAGCGCCTGAATCTTGAACCGGGTGCCGTCCGCGTCAAGGCCGACCCCGGCATCAAGGTGCTTTTCGGTGATCTTGACGCTGTCACGATTCACAGCGATTCCTTTGCAGACGGCAGGCTTTCGTTCCGTTCGTTCGACTGCGATCTTCGCGATGTTCGTTTCAGTCCGATACGGTCGCTTTTGGACGGGCGGTTCCGCTTGCTTCAAGCCGGATCGGGAACGGTTTCGGCGTCAGTCGGCAGTGACGATTTACGCCGTTTTCTGACGGAAAGGGTCGAAAATCTTTCCGACGTTTCTGTTGATTTTGCAGACGACGGTGTGCATGTGACCGGCAAAATCAAGCTCGGAGGCTTGTTGACAGCCTCTGCTGATATGGCCGGTCAATTTGCTGTTGTCGGCGACAGTCTCTGTTTTGTTCCGCGCGATGTTCGGATCAGCGCAATGGGAATGGCGTATCAAAACGACAGTATGAAAAAAATAGAAGTATATAATTTTAGCGATTTTCCGTTGGGAATCAAAGCGGACCGCGTTGTCATGGAAGATGGACTGCTGCGGATCTACGGCAGTATCAAGTAAGATATGAATAAGGTGAAGATAATGGCAATCAACAACAAACGAAGTCTCCTGGTTCTTACGGCAATCATAGCGGTCGGTTTTTTACTCTCTCTTTGGCTGTGTTTTTCCCGCTATCAGGTGGAAGAAGAAAACATGACGATCGAACAGGTCATGGATTATGATGCCGTCGTGTCAATGGGAAAAAGCGACGGCTATGATCTGGAACAGACACTGGCCTTGTGCCGGGACGCGGGGATCACGAGTTTTGCGATTTACGATGCGACGTTGAATAAGCTGACGCAGCGCGGCGAGGTTTCGTTGATTACCCGTCTCGGGTGCCAATTGTATTATCCTCAGTTCGGGATCGGCGATTTGCAGTATGACTACTATCTGATCGGCAAGCCTCTCAATGAACGGGATTTGTATTTTGATGAACTTGTGCAGGATCTTGCGTTGCGTCTCGGCGGCGACAAGGTGCAGGTGCTTGCCAATGATCAATATCGAATTGCCGGTCTGCGCGGCGTCATGCCCGCTTTGGGCGAAATGAATCTCGGTATTCTTTCGGCCGATGCGAAAGCAATTGCCGCAGCCGGATTCCATGTTGTCCTGCGGCCGACTAATTACAGCAACGCCGCAGCCGGTCAGGTGCAGGCCTTCTTCGATCGCGCCCGTACGATACCCGACATTTCGGGTATCATGTTCGTCGGCAAAGAGGTCATGGGATATACGGCGCAGGAAGAAAAACGCGAAGATATGTTGGAATCTACGGCGGCGCAGATGAAGCAGGGGAATTATCCCTTTTACATGATCGAATCGGTCACGCAACTTCAGTACAATACGCAGGACGGCATGTACGAGTTGGCGGAACTTCTGGGATACCGTACGGCCCGCGTCTACGCCATGAGTAAGGAAGAACTGGAAAAGGTGTCGCCCGAAGAGGCGGCTATGCGTTATTATATCAGTGATCTTGAACGAAACGTGCGCGTAAATCTCTATCCCCTTTACAAAAAACCGCTGCACGGCATGAATTTGACGCAGACGAACCTGGATTATATCAAACAGGTATCGGACAAGTTGGGAGAACGCGGTTATTCTCTCGGTAAAGCGTCCGTCCTGCCCATCTATTATCCCGAACGGGTACTGTTGGCGCTGACTGCGGCAGCTGCGGCCTGCGGTTTTCTCTTTACCTTTAATCTCCTTGTGCCGCTCGCGGACAGAAAAAATTATCTTCTCACGGCGTTGGCCTGTCTTGCCGGTTGCGGCGGCGCCTTTCTTGCCAAGGGCGCGCTCTTTCTGCAAATAATGGCCATCGGCTGTGCCGTAACGGCGCCGACTGCCGCTATCTTGCTGCTTCTCGATTGGTTCAGCCGCAAGAAACTGGTGCGTCAGGCTTCGTATGCCAAGGTCATTCGTGACGGCGTTCTCGGTCTGACGGCGGCAGTCGCCGTCGCCATGATCGGCGGTTTCTTTATTGCCGCTATGCTCGGTAATATACGCTTTTTCCTGGAATTCGATTTTTATCGCGGCGTCAAGCTGACCTTCCTGCTGCCTATCGTGTTGGCTGCCTGGGGATATTTACGCCGTTTCCCGCTCATGGGGCATACGTTGGCGTCGCCGCAGGACTTTATTTCCTTTGCGAAAGATTTCCTGGCCGTGCCGATTCGGATGAGCACCTTGCTTTTGCTCGCTTTTTTCGGTGCCGCCGCTTACATTTTTATCGGCCGCAGCGGTCATACGGCAGGCGTTCCCGTTCCCGGCGCCGAAGTGGTTATGCGCCGCTTTTTGGAAAATGTCATGTACGCGCGACCGCGGGAAAAGGAATTTCTCATCGGACATCCGGCGTTTTTCCTGCTCGTCGCGGCGATTTATCGCAAATGGCCGCAGTTGCTTCATTTCTTCCTGGTTCTGGCTTCCGTCATCGGCGTCGGTTCCATGGTGGAAACCTTTGCGCATATACGGACGCCATTTTTGATGTCCTTTATCAGAGGCGTAAACGGGTGGGTGACGGGCATGATCCTCGGCATACTCTTGATTGTTGCCGTTGCCATATTGCAATATAGTACGACATGGTTGAGAAAGGAGTTGTCCAAGGGTGACTAAGATCGTCATTTCCGGGTATTACGGTTTTGCCAATGCCGGTGACGAGGCGATGCTGTCTGCGTTGGTCACCTCTCTTCGCGAATATATTTCTGATGCCGAAATTACCGTCATTAGCGGAAATCCCGCCATGACCGGCGCCAATCATCAGGTTCGGACGGTGCATCGGTTCAATCTGCCAGGTATCGTTGCGGCCGTCCGTTCCTGCCAGATACTGATCAGCGGCGGCGGCAGCCTGCTGCAGGATGTGACCAGCGCCAGAAGCATTTACTACTATTTGTTCATTATCAGGCTGGCTGAGTTTTTCGGCAAACCGGTCATGCTTTATGCCCAGGGTATCGGTCCCGTCACCAGACCACGGGCCAGAAAGGCGGTTCGTTCGGTTTTGCAGAAGGTGCAGATGATCGGCGTCCGCGATGCCGATTCGCAGACTGAACTGGAAGTAATGGGCGTCACGGCGCCGCCGATTTACGTGACTGCCGACGCCGTGCTGTCCATGCGGCCTGCAGACAGGGAAATCGGCGCTGCCATTTTACAATCCCGCAATTTAAAGGACAGACGTAAAAAAATCGGTATCGCCGTGCGGGACTGGCAGGGACTGACGACGTATAAAAAGGCCCTTGCCGAAAGCGCCGACGCGCTGTACCGTCTTTACGAAGGACAAATCGTATTTATCCCGATGCAGTATCCTGCCGACAGCGCAACGGCAAAAGAAATTATGTCCTATATGGAATGTCCGGCTGTCAGCCTTGAGTCCGCCTATTCGGCTGCTGAGCTGATGTCTCTCTTGGGGGCGATGGATGTCGTCATCGCCAACCGGCTGCACGCGCTGGTTTTTGCTTCCCTGATGGGAGTACCGGTTACGGCCATTTCTTATGATCCGAAGATTGACAGTTTCATCAATCTGATCGGCGAGAAAATCTGCGGTACCGTTGACACGATACGGGCCGAGGCGATTGTCGCCGATGCTGCGGCGAAGTTGGCGGCAGGCGCGCAACGCCGCGAAGTGAAGGAAAAGTTGGACGCTTTGCGGCGCCGGTCTTTGCAAAATGCCGATTTAGCCGTACAAGCCCTACATCGGAAAGGGTAAGGTAATTTGTTGAAAAGAGGGTATTCATGATTTATTTTAATGATGTATCGAAAATCTATGACAACGGTTCCGTGGCGCTCAGCCATGTATCGACGCATATCGAAAAAGGGGAATTCGTTTTTGTCGTCGGCGCCAGCGGCGCCGGTAAATCGACCTTTATCAAGCTGCTGTCGCACGAAGAGCTGCCGACGGAAGGTTCTGTCATCGTTGACGGTACGACGGTCAATAAACTGAAAAAAAGCCGCGTGCCCTATTTGCGGCGGCGGCTGGGCATCGTCTTTCAAGATTTCCGACTTCTGCCGAATAAGACGGCGGCGGAAAATGTCGCCTTTGCCATGGAGGTCATCGAAACGCCGCGGAAGATCATTAAAGAACGTGTACGCAACGTCCTCGATCTGGTCGGTCTTGCCGGCAAAGCTGACGAACTGCCGAATAATCTCAGCGGCGGCGAACAACAGCGCATTGCCATCGCCCGGGCTATCGTCAACAGGCCGCTGTTGCTGATTGCCGACGAACCGACAGGAAATCTGGACCCCGATACATCAAAGGATATTATGGATATTTTCAGAAAAATCAATCACATGGGCACGACTGTCGTCATGGTCACCCATGATAAGCAAATGGTTGACATGATGAATAAACGCGTCCTGGAAATCGTTGACGGTTCCCTTGTTCGCGACGAACAGCGAGGGGGGTACGGCGATGAAGATTAGAACGATGCGATATTATATTTCCGAGGCGCTGACCTCTTTTTGGCGCAACAGCTTCATGTCTGTCGCCTCCATTGCCACCGTTGCGCTGGCCCTCTTTATTCTGGGGCTTTTTTCCCTGATGGCGGCCAACCTCGATTACTTTGCGGAAAATCTGGAAAGTCAGGTGCAGATCAGCGTTTACCTGAAGGACGGCTTGACGACGGATCAGGTCATGGCTGTCGGCAAGGAGCTGAAGCAATTATCCGATGTCAAGGAAATTACGTTTACCAATAAAGATCAGGCCATGGAGCGGTTAAAAGAACGCATGAAAGATCAGCCGGGCATCTTGGACGCACTGGACGGCAAAAATCCGCTGCCCACGTCATATGAGATTACCTTTTCCAATCCCGATGCGGTAAAGAAGGCGGCCGAGAAAGCCGCGGCTATTCCCGGCGTCGAAAGCACGCATTACGCGCAGGAAATCATTGAACAGCTCTTCCAGATCACGACCGTTATTCGCTGGGGCGGCATTGCGCTGATCGTTTTTCTGGCCTGCGCCACGCTTTTTATCATTTCCAATACGATTCGTCTTACCGTTTTCGCGCGACGCCGCGAAATCGCTATCATGAAATACGTCGGCGCGACAAACTGGTTTATTCGCTGGCCCTTTTTGCTTGAAGGCTTGTTGTTAGGGTTTATCGGCGGTTTGATCGCCGATATGGCGCTGTTTCAATTCTATCGTTTCGTCCTTACGGAAGTACACGTCTCTCTGGCGTTCTTGCCGCTGGTCAGCATGTACCCCTTTATTTATCAGCTTGGCGGCTCGCTCTTGCTCATCAGCATGATCATCGGCGCCATAGGCAGTACAATTTCATTAAAACGGTATATGAAGGTGTAGGTAATGATGAACTATACAGATAAATCGAAAAAATTTCTTGCCCTTTTTGCCGCCGCCGTCTTGTTGAGTCCTACGGTGTTGTCATTGGCTGAAGATGAGGATCTTCAAAATCAACTTTCCGATGTTCAGAGCCAGATGGCGGTACAGCAGCAGAAGAAGAGCGACGCCGAAGGTGTCATTACGGACGTTTTTGAACGACTGCGCGTCATTCAGGAGCGTCTGGATGCCGCCGTCAGCGCGTATAAGTCTATTACGGCGGAACTGACGGCGACAGAAAAAAAGATCGGCGACGCCGAACGGGAAATGGCTCAGGCGGAAGAGCGGTTGAAGACGCGGGAGAACGTTTTGAGCCGCCGGATGCGCGACATTTATATGCACGGCCAGCTCAACTATCTTGATGTCGTTATCGGCGCGAAAGATTTCAATGATTTTGCTAATCGGGTGGAATTATTGCGCCGTGTTATTTCTTCCGACATGTCGCTGATCTCTTCAATCAAGGAAGAACGGAGCCGTATTGCCGCAGCCAAAGCCGTTCTGGAAGAGGAACGGGCGCATCAGCAGCAGTTGCAGGCCGATGCGGCAGCCAAACAGGCTGAAATTGAAAAGACGAAAGCCGAACAGCAGGCGTTGCTGGAAAAAGCGCAATCCGACAAAGCGACGGCAGAAGCGGCGCTGGCCGAATTGGAAGCCACTTCGCAGTCTATCGGCGCGATGCTGCGCCAGCGTCAGGCCGATCGGGCCGCAGCAGCGTCTGCCGGCGGTACTGCCGATTCCTTCCAGGCTGTCAGCGGTTCCGGCGTCTTTATCTGGCCGGTGAACGGGCCGATCACATCGCCCTTCGGTTATCGTAACCACCCGATCTTCGGGCGTGCTATTTTCCATTCCGGCATCGATATCGGCGTCGATGAAGGGACGCCCGTTCATGCGGCTGACGCCGGCGTCGTCGTCGAAGCCGATTGGCTCGGCGGTTACGGTAATGCCGTCATTATCGACCATGGAAACGGGTTATCGACCGTTTACGGTCATAACTCGTCCTTAGCCGTCTCGGCGGGACAGTCCGTTGCCAAGGGAGAGGTCATTGCCTATGCCGGTTCGACGGGAAATTCCACAGGCCCTCACGTTCATTTTGAAGTGCGTTCCGGCGGAGAGCCCGTTGATCCGATGGGATATTTATAAAAGAGGGGAAAGGACAAGGGGGAAATGAAATTTCTTGTGAAAGTCTGCGCCTGGATTCTTTCCGTTTTTGCCGGCGCGCTGTTGGTGCTCTGTCTCCTGTCATATGAATTTATCGGTACGCCGTGGGGAATGATCAAGCTGCTGCGTACGTTTCAGATCGTCGAGATGTATTATGCCGGCAACGTCGATAAGGAATCACTCTTGACCGGAGCCCTGGAGGGGATTGTGGCCGATTTGGAAGATCGTCATTCCCTGTATCTGGACGGTGAAGTTCTGGAACAGTTTACGGAACAGACGCAGGCTTCGTATGCCGGCATCGGCGTGTATATCGCCGCCAGCGACGGCGGTAAAGGCGTCCTGGTCGCCGGTACCGTCGATGACAGTCCTGCAGGAGAAGCCGGTTTGCAGCGAGGCGATCTGATCATGGCCGTTGACGGCGTCGAGACGACGGGACTGCCGTTGGAAGAGGTATCCAAAAAAATTCGCGGCAAGGCGGACAGCATCGTGACGTTAACCGTTTTGCGCGGCGCCGAAACACGGGAGTATACGTTGACGCGGCGCCGGATACAATTGAAAACGGTGGCCGGCGAAATGGTGAAGGACAGCGATATCGGTTATATACGGATCATTTCTTTCAGCGAAAATACGGGAAAAGAATTCGGCGATACTTATGAAAAACTGAAGTCCCAGGGGATGAAACGCATTATCCTCGATCTGCGCAACAATCCCGGCGGACTGGTCGATCAGGCAGCGGCTGTTGCCAACTATATCATGCCTGCCGGGACGACGGTCGTTTCGTATACGAAACGTGACGGCGCCGAAGAGGTGACGAAGACGGACGGACAGGAAGAACTCCTGCCTCTCGTCGTACTGGTCAACGAGAATTCGGCCAGCGCCGCCGAAATTGTTTCCGGCGATATACAGGATTTGGGTCTCGGTACGATTGTCGGCGTGAAGACGTACGGCAAAGGCACGGTGCAGGGGGTTTACCCCGTTGACGGCAGTGATGCCGTGAAGCTTACCGTAGCCAAGTACAAAACGGCCAAGGGCAGAGAAATCGACGGCGTCGGCGTCGTGCCCGACGTGGAAGTAAAATTGCGCGACGGCGACACGCGCGATTATCAGTTTGATAAAGCGGTGGAATTATTGGTACAATAGAGAGGACAGCCAGACAGGAGACATAGTATATGGATGCTGTGTCTCTTTGGCGTATTGGAGAAGGAGAACAGCATGTTTATTGATAGAGCCAGAATTTTTGTACAATCCGGCAAGGGCGGTGACGGTATGAGCAGTTTCCGTCACGAAAAATTCGTGCCCAAAGGCGGACCGAACGGCGGCGACGGCGGTCAGGGCGGAAACGTCATCCTCGTTGCCGACAGAAACGTCAATACCCTTGTCGATTTCCGTTATCGCCGTCTTTTCAAGGCGAAACCGGGCGGCAAAGGACAGGGAAGCAACAAGTTCGGCCGCGATGCTGACGATTTGTTGATCACCGTGCCTGTCGGCACGATCGTAAGGGATGAAGCTACCGGTGCGGTGATGGCCGACTTGAGCCGTGACGGACAGCAGGTTGTCGTTGCCAAGGGCGGTCGCGGCGGCCGCGGCAATTACCATTTCCGCACCAGCGCCAACAGAACGCCGACGTTTGCCGAAAAAGGCGAACCCGGCACGGAACGCTGGTTGCGTCTGGAGTTGAAAGTGCTGGCCGACGTCGGCCTCCTCGGGTACCCCAGCGTGGGCAAGTCCAGCATTCTTCGCAAAGTATCGGCGGCGCAGCCGGAAGTGGCGGCGTACCATTTTACGACGTTGAATCCGATCCTCGGCGTCGTTTATCTGTCGGATCAGCGCAGTTTCGTCATGGCGGATATTCCCGGACTGATCGACGGGGCCAGCGAAGGCGTCGGCCTGGGACATGACTTTTTACGGCATATTGAGCGGACGAAGGTCTTAGTCCATGTTCTCGACGTTTCGGGGACGGAGGGCCGCGATCCTATTGACGATTATGAAAAAATCAACGGCGAATTGGCCAGGTACAGCGAGAAGTTGGCGAAGAAGCTGCAGATCATCGCCGCCAATAAGGTCGATCTGCTCGGCGAGTCCGGAAATCTGGAAAAGCTGCAAGCCTATATGGCGGCGCAAGGACGCGAAGTGTATCCGATCTGCGCGCTGACCGGCGAAGGACTGGACAGTCTTTTGGAACGGGTCTGGACGTTGATTCAGGAATACGTTCCCGAGGCGGACGACAACAGTGATGAAGTCGTTTATAAAGCGGCGGAAAAACCCGATTTTGAAATCACGCGGGCTGACGACGGCGCATTCGTGATTACCGGCATGCGCATTGAACGGTTGGTGGCGATGACGAATTTTGACGACGACCAGTCGCTGCGCCGTTTCCAACGAATCTGGCGCTACATGGAGCTGGATAAGCTGTTAAAGGAAAAGGGAATTCAGGAAGGCGATACGGTCCGCATTTACACGATGGAATTTGAATATCGTCAGTGAGTAAAGGAGCGATACTGTGACAGGAAAAGATAAACAGGCGTTAAAAGCGCTGGCAAGTCAACTGCCGTCAGTCGTACAGATCGGCAAGGAGGGTTTGAGCAATCCCGTTATCGATAGTGCCAGAGCGGCATTGTCGGCGCGCGAGCTGATCAAAGCCCATGTTTTGAACAACGCGGCTTTGGATACGAAGGAAACGATGCAAACGCTGGCGGATATGTTGGGCGCCGAACTGGTACAGGTCATCGGCCACTACGGCGTTCTGTTCAAAAAGAAGAAAGAAAAGTCTCACTTTGCATTTATCAAAAACTAGGATGTGTTTCTCATGACGGAACGAGAAGCCGCGTTTGCCGGCAAAAAAAGAGTCGTCGTCAAGATCGGCTCCAGCTCCTTGACATATGCGACGGGAAAATTGAATTATCACCGTATGGAACAGTTGGTGCGGGAAATTGCCGATCTGGCCAATTCCGGTCGGGAAATGATCCTCGTTTCTTCCGCTGCCGTCAGCGCCGGCATGGCCTCGCTGGGCCTTTCGGAGCGACCTAAGGAAATACGCAGAAAGCAAGCGCTTGCCGCTGTCGGGCAGGGCTTATTGATGCATACGTATGAAAAGCTGTTTCGCGAATACGGGCAGATTGCGGGACAAGTATTGCTGACACGCATGGACGCACAGGACAGAAGCAAATTCATGCATTCCCGCAATACGTTGTTGACGATGATCGACATGCATATTATTCCGATCATCAATGAAAACGATGTCGTCGCCGTCGACGAATTCAAGATCGGCGACAACGATACGTTAGCGGCGATGGTGAGCAGTATTATTGACGCCGACTTACTGATTCTCCTCTCCGACGTGGACGGCTTGTATACGTCCAATCCGCAACATGACAAGGGCGCGCAGATTATTCGCGTCGTTGAAGAAATCGACAAACATTTTTATGATATTGCCGGCGGCGCCGGGAGCGTTTTCGGAACAGGCGGCATGTACACGAAAATCAAAGCTGCGGCCATGGCGACCTCGGCCGAGGCCGATATGGTCATCGCTTCCGGCAGTGAAGACGGCGTCATTCGCCGGATTTGCGCCGGTGAACCGGTAGGAACTTGGTTCAAAGCTAAGGAGTCCCATTTACATAGCCGCAAACGATGGTTGCTTTCCGGCGGCAAGGCACAGGGGACATTAATTGTCGACGAAGGTTGTCGTAACGCTATCGTTTATAAGGGCGCCAGTCTCCTTCCCGTCGGTATTTGCCGGATTGAAGGCGACTTTTGTGAAGGCGATATCGTCGCCGTCGTTTGTGAAGGGATTACGATTGCCAAAGGCATTGTCAATTATGACAGCAGTTCCATCGCGGCGATTAAGGGCAAGAAGACGGAAGAGATAAGCGCGATTTTAGGCTACGACGGTCTTTACGATGAAGTGATTCATCGCGACAACCTCGTGGCCATATAAGAGAAAGGGGTTTTCTCCCATGGCATCTGAAGTACTGGAAAAGGCCAAACAGGCGCAGGCGGCAGCCGCTATCCTGGCACTGGCAAGTGAAGAAGAAAAAAACAGGGCGCTGTCTTATATGGCGGCAGCATTGGAAGCGGAAACGGAACTGATTTTGGCGGCAAACAGAGAAGACGTGCTGCAAGTTGAGGGAAAAGGTATGGCGCCGGCTATGCTGGATCGCCTGACCCTGACGGCGGCCCGGATCCGTGATATGGCTGACGGTGTGCGGCAAGTTGCCGCGTTACCGGATCCGACAGGTGCGCAGCTTGCCGCCTGGGAGCGGCCGAACGGCTTGCAGATTGAACGCGTTGCCGTGCCCCTCGGCGTTATTGCCATTATTTTCGAGTCCCGTCCCAATGTCACCGTCGATGCCGCGGCCCTTTGCCTTAAGACCGGTAACGCCTGCATTCTGCGCGGCGGCAGCGAGGCGATTCGTTCCAATTTGGCGCTGGCGGCGGTATTGCAGGAAAGTCTGCAGCGTGCCGGCCTGCCGCGGACCGGGCTGGCAATGCTGGAGAACACCGATCGGGCGCTGGTCCGGGAACTTCTGACGCTGCGCGCATATATAGACCTGGCCATTCCCCGCGGCGGCGCCGGTTTGATCCGGATGGTCGTTGATACGGCGACGGTTCCCGTCATCGAGACAGGAAGCGGTATCTGCCACGTTTACGTCGATGCAGCCGCCGATCTTGACATGGCGGCCCGAATCGTTGAAAATGCCAAGATTTCCCGTCCCTCTACGTGCAATTCCATGGAAACGTTGCTGCTGCACCGCGAGATTGCCAAAGAAGCGTTGCGGAAGCTGGTGCCGCTGTTGACGGCAGACGGCGTCGAAATGCGCGGCGACGGGCGAAGCCGTTCCCTTGACGCCGCGATCGCTATTGCCGGCGAAGACGCGTGGCATACGGAATATAATGCGCTGATCATGTCCGTCAAGATCGTCGATTCCTTTGAAGAAGCAGTGGAACATATCAACCGATACGGCACTCACCATTCGGACTGCATCGTGACGGACAATGCGGAGGTGGCTGAAGCCTTTCTCCGTCGCGTCGATTCGGCCGCCGTTTATGTCAATGCGTCGACGCGATTTACTGACGGTTTCGAATTCGGGTTCGGTGCGGAAATCGGCATCAGCACGCAGAAGCTGCACGTGCGCGGGCCGATGGGATTGCAGGCCTTGCTGACGTATAAATACAACATCCGCGGTCAGGGGCAGATTCGTGTATGATCCGGCTCCTGCGCGGTTATTGGCGGACTCTGCGGCAATATGCGGCGGCGCCGAAGACCCGTTATGAGTATAAGCATTACTTGATCTTTCTGATTCTTTACGGCTTAGTTTTGGCCGTCGTTTGGGGAGGAATTTATTTTTATTATGGAAACCACCAGATTGGGAATCATGGGAGGAACGTTCAATCCGATTCATTTCGGACATTTGCTGATTGCCGAGGAAGCGCGCCAGCAGCTGCATCTGGACCGCATTCTCTTCATCCCCTCTTATGCGACGCCGAATAAGGATATTTGCGGTGCGACTGCGGAGGAGCGCCTGGCCATGGTGCGCCTTGCCGTCGACAGCAATCCCCACTTTGTCGTAAGCGACATGGAGATTCGCAGAAAAGGGCCGTCTTATACAGTCGATACGCTGCGACTGCTGCGAACCGTATACGGCAAGGACAGCGGACTTTATTTCATTTCCGGAACCGATACGATCCACGATCTGCCTAATTGGCACAAGCCGGAAGACGTCCTTCGCCTTTGCTATTTTGTCGGTGCTTCACGGCCGGACGGTACGGAAGAGATTGCGCCGATCATTACCAAGTACGGTGATCTCGGCTGCAAGATTATTCCTCTGGCGGTGCCGGAATTGGAAATCTCTTCGACAGAAGTGCGGCGCCGCCTGCAGGCGGGCTTATCCGTCCGCTATATGATTCCCGATAACGTTGCTGATTTCATTTATAAAAACGGAGTATATCAATGTGTACACAAGAAATAAACGAACGGATCCGCCAAGAACTGCAGCAGTCATTATCTCCCCGGCGCTATCGCCATACCTTGGGCGTCGCCGCCGCGGCGAGACGGCTAGCACTTGCCAACGGCGTCGCAGCGGACAAAGCGGAAACGGCCGGGCTGCTGCATGACGCGGCAAAGGAACTGCCGTTGCCGGATATGCAGCGATTGGCTGTGCAGGAGTACGGCCGTACGCTGCCGGAGACGATTTTTCGGACCGCCAGCCTGCTGCACGGTTATGCCGCGACGACGATCGCCAGGGAGCGGTATCAGATCGACGATGACGATATTCTGAAAGCCATCGCCCATCATACGACAGGCGCCGCGGCCATGGGGCTGTTGGAAAAAATTATTTTCATGGCTGATTATATCGAGGAGAATCGCGATTTCGAAGGCGTCGAGACATTACGAGAAATTACGGCACGCAGTCTGGATGAAGGCGTTCTGGCAGGGTACGACATGACAATTCTCCATTTGCTGGAACAACACAAGACGATCTATGCCGGTACCGTGACGAACCGCAACGCTCACTTGCTGCAGATGCAGTCACAAGGCGGGAGGGACTGACATTGGAACGAAAGGAACGTGAAGGGCGGCGCAAAAATGTCCGTTTACGCCTGCAACATACGAAAAAGAAGAAAGGACACGGCAAAGCGTTTCACATTTTGTTGACGCTCGTCCTGATTTTTGCCGCCGTCGCTGCCGCCGCATACGGCTGGTATCAGTATCAAGCTTTCCGCGGCGACACGGAACCGGCTCGGGGCAATACGGCTACGGAGGCTTTCGATCAGGTAAGTCCCGACATTCCGCTTTATGTCCTTATTATCGGAGTAGACGATGAAAAGGACAGGCAAGCCAACTTTGTGGCTGTCGCAGCCATTAACAAAGAAAAACAGACCGTTGATTTTATTTCTCTGCCCGATAATACGCGTATTGACGGCAGAAAAGAAAAGGGACCGCAGACGTTGGCGTCCGTTTATACCGAAGGTGGCCTGACCTTGGTACAGGCGGTCATTGAAGACATGTTTCATATTCCGATCAAGTATTATGCCGTCTTTACAACGGACAACTTCCGCAAAATGATGGATATGAACGGCGGTCTCAATTTGTATGTGGAAAAAGACATGTATCATGAAGACGCTGCCGGCGTGACCGATATCGATCTGCAAAAAGGGTATCAATATCTGAACGGCGAGACAGGTATCGGCTACCTGCGTTATTTGGATGCAGACGGCGACCTTTCCCGCGTGCAGCGTCAGCTGCGTTTTATCAAATCTTTTTACCGGCAGGAAAAGGAAGCATGGGTTGTTCGGTCCATGCTGAATATGTATCGTTTCTGGACTGCCGTTGAGTCCAATATTTCCGCCAAGGATATGGCTCGTCTTGTCTGGACCTTTCGGCATGTCGGCGCTGACGATGTCAAGTTCTATATCCTTCCCGGCGAAACGGCCAAAAATGCCAATTTGCAGGGAGACGGCACGAATTACTGGATTGCCGATCCCGTAGAGGTGCAGCGGATTATCGGCAAGACCAACAACACGATCGTTTATGACGACGCCAAGACCGGAAAACAGACGAGTGCGAAAAACGCCGCTCCCTCCGGAGCCGCAAAACGTGAAAATCAGACGGCAAACGCCGGCAACACAGAAAACAAACCTAAAGGAGATCAGGAATGAACACAAACGTAAAAGAATATGAAATTATCGCTAAGTCGATTGCAGATAAAAAAGGCTGGAACATCGTCATTTTGGATATGTCCGAAACGACAATATTGGCTGACTGCTTCGTTATTTGCAGCGCCCGGAACGTACGACAGGCCCAGAGCATCGCCGATGCCGTGGAAGAGGCGTTGAAGAAGGAAGGGCGCGCCGTACGTCACCGGGAGGGATATACCGGCGGCCGCTGGATCCTCTTGGATACGGGCGACACGGTCGTTCATATCTTCATGGAACAGGAACGGGACTATTACGGTCTGGAAAATGTATGGAGCGATACGGAACGAATTCCGTTTGAAGGAGCGTAACATGGGTACGTTATTACAGGAAAACAGCATTGCCGAACTGGAAGTGCTGCGGGTCAGCGATGCCGGCGCATTTCTGAACGGCGGCACGGGAAATACGAACGATGATATTCTTTTGCACAAGAACCAACAGCTTGAACCGGTTTCCGTCGGTGCCGTTGTCAAAGTTTTTCTCTATCATGATCCGTCAGGACGGCTGACAGCCAGTATGCGGTTGCCGAAGATCAAAGTCGGCCAGATCGGTTATGCACCGATCATCAATACGACGCGGTTCGGCGCTTTTGTTGAAGTCGGCACGGAACGGGGCATATTCATGCCCTTTGCCGAAATGAAAGGACGCCCTAAAGAAGGCGAATACGTATGGGTCAAACTGTATGAAGATAAGTCACACCGCCTCGCCGTTTCCATGGAAGTGGAAGATGAAATGCGCCGCGCCTCCGTCGCGGCCGACGATGCCAGAATCGGCGCCTGGGTAGAAGGTGCCGTTTACAATATCAATGAGCAGGGAGCGTATTTAATGACGCGCGAACGGTGGATTGCCTTTCTGCATCGCAGTGAATGGCTCGGGCCCGTACTTATCGGCCAGATGATCAAGGGTCGGATCACGTTCCTGCGCGACGACGGCAGGATCAATATCTCTCTTCGTCTTGTCAAAGAACAGGCGATGGACGCGGACAGCGAAAAAATACTTGCCTTTCTGAAAGAACGAAACGGAAAAATGCCGTATTGTGACAAGACCGCGCCGCAGGTTATCAAAGCGAAGTTCAATCTGAGCAAGGCTTCCTTCAAGCGCGCACTGGGACATTTGATGAAGGAGAAGAAGATTCGCCAGGAAGACGGGTGGACGTATGCCGTAGCAGAGGCGGAGATTACGGAAAAAGAAGGTACGAAATAAAGAAGGAACAGCAGAAAAGAAGTCTCCCGGCAGCGTGCAGGCGCCGCCGGGAGACTTCTTTTCTGTTTGACTAAGATTGTAAAAACGCCGTTGTCAACTTTTCCAGCGATGTCTGGTCCGCTCCGCCCATGAGCTCGCGGGCCGAGTGCATGGCCAGGACCGGAACGCCGACGTCCATCGCACGCATAGCCAAATGGGCTGAAAGTACGGAACCCAGCGTGGAACCGCCGCTCATATCGGAGCGATTGACGAAATACTGAAGAGGAATGCCTTCACGCCGACATAAGGCGATGATGACGGCAGCTGCTTCGGCATCGCCGGCGTACCGTTGGCTGCAGGCTGTTTTCAATACGGGGCCGCCGTTCAAAAGAGGAAAGTTCGTGATGTCATTTTTCTCCGGATAGTTGGGATGCATGCCGTGGGCGACATCAAGAGAGAGCAGGAAACCCCGGCTGCGGCAGGCCATGTAGTCTTCATAGGTAAAGCCGAGATTCAGATAAATACGCTGCAGCAATTCCGGCAAAAGAGAAGACGCGGCACCTTGTTTCGTATGGTTACCGACCTCTTCATTATCAAACAAGGCGACCAGGCGGATTCCCTCTCTGTGCCGCCGGGACGAGATCGCTTCCAGACAGGCCTTGACGGAAGTCAAATTGTCGAGCCGCGGCGATGACAGAAATTCGTCGTTACAGCCGGTGCAAGTGCCGTGCTCTGTCGGATAGACAGTCAGGTCATAGGATACTATCTCCTCTTTCGGTATGCCGCAGCAGCCGCTCATGAAGGTGAGAAAGTCCGATTCATCATGGCCCGTTCCCATTAGGGGCAACATTTCCTTTTGCGGATTTAACGACAGTCCGTCATTCGTTTTCGGATTCATGTGGATTGCCAGACGCGGAATCGTCAAAAACGGTTTACCGATATCAATCAGCATGGTTCTGGGTTGAAAAGCGTCGCTGCCGCAGAGGGTCAATTTTCCGGCGGCTGACAGGGGACGGTCAAGCCATGACTCGCGAATCATGCCGCCGTATACTTCGACATTCACTTTACGGTAGCCGTGGACGATCAGATCGGGATTCGGCTTTATGCGCAGACAGGGGAAATCCGTATGAGCAGCCGCCAAACGCAGGGAAGCGCATGGCTCGGCGCCGATGGTAAAGGCGATCAGCGTCGAATCATATACGGATACCATGTAGGCCTTTCCGCTTTGCAGGCGCCACGTATCGGCGAGTTTCAATTCTTCAAAGCCGTTGTTGCCGAGGACTTCCGTCGCCTTGCGGATAACGTGAAAAGGGGACGGGCTTTTTTTTATAAACTCAAGTAATGACGATATATGGGACATATGTATTCTCCTCTCGTTTTTTATATTATATCATAACCATACTAAAGAATAATTTATCTCATTAGCAAGAACGGACATGCTATTAAATAAAATCACAAACTTTTCTTTTTTAGTGAAATATTATGTCATAAATCGCTTATTTTACCTGTTAAAATAAATACTAATATTCACAAAGATAGGTAAAATATCTTGACAAGATACTTATCTTCCGATATACTCATCTTTGTAATTGAAAAGTAATATCAAATAAAAGTGGGAAGCATACTTTGTAGAAAGGAAGATGAAGATGAGTGTCGTAATTGTCGGTGGAAATGATTGCATGGTCTGCAGATATAAAAACCTCTGTAAAAAATACGCGTATAAAGCAAAAGTATTTACCCAGGTCCCGAGTGATTTTAAATCGAAGATCGGTTCTCCGGACCTCGTCGTTCTTTTTACAAGTACCGTCAGCCACAGTATGGTACGCTGCGCACTGCGAGAAGCACAGCGTAAGAATGCGGACGTAGTTCGCTCTCATACGAGCAGTTCAAATGCGCTACAGTCAATTTTGGAAGAGCACAGTAAACAACACGTCGATCAGGCCTATTAAGTTTGTTCTCATCTGTTTTTGACACTATTTATTAAGATATGTATCATTTTTATTCAGCGCGGTACAGGATCGCTTAATCGTCTCCCATTGACATATGTTCTTGTTTTGAAAATAATTACAAGGTAAAAAACAGATAAAAAGGAAGATAATTATCAAAATAAATGACCGAATGCCGATAATTGATGATAAATAGGTATGTATTTTAAGAAAAAATTTTATTTAGAATGGTTGCCAAAAAGTAGTAATATGAGTTATTCTATTATTAACAGGAGGAAACGTCACGATGAAGATAATGAAGCTATGCGACATGGAAACAGGTGCATCGGGAACCATTGAAACGCTCGAGGGACGAGGGAATATACAACATCGGCTGGTTGATATGGGCGTTGTAAAGGGTTCTCATATTTCCGTCGTTAAAAGGGCGCCCTTAGGCGATCCGATTGAAGTGAAAGTAAAAGGCTGTTCGTTGGCACTGCGTTTGAGCGAAGCGGCCATGATTGATGTTATTGTTGCAGAGGGGGAGTAGGAAATGACTGAAGCGGGAAGAATCAAGATCGCCCTTGCCGGTAATCCCAATTGCGGCAAAACCACTATTTTCAATAATATTACAGGCGCTAAACAGCATGTCGGCAATTATCCGGGCGTAACAGTGGAAAAGAAGGAAGGCCACTGTACGGTAGACGGAAAAGAGTTGCTGTTCATTGATCTGCCAGGCACGTACAGCCTAACGGCCCGTTCGCTGGATGAAGTCGTTGCGCGTAATGTTATCATTAATGACAAACCTGATATTATTGTCAATGTTCTCGATGCCTCCAATTTGGAACGAAATCTGTACCTGGCCGCGCAGATTATTGAACTCGGCTGCCCTGTCGTCGTAGCTTTGAACATGATGGATATTGCGCAGCGTATGGGTATAGAAATTGATTTAAAAAAGCTTGGGGAAAAACTTGGCGCCGTCGTTGTGCCGCTGATCGGCAGTAAGAATATCGGAACTAAAGAATTGTTGCAGACGTTGGCAAGTATGCCGCAGCAGGAAAAAAGAGAAAATGCCGTCATTGACTACGGTTCGGCCGTAGAGCCGTATATTGCGCGAATGACGGATGCGCTGAAAGAATCCGGCAGTATTCATTATCCGTTGCGTTGGCTGGCTGTAAAGCTTCTGGAAAATGACAGTGATGTAATCGGCAAGGTGAAGGCCGTCGACGGAACGGAAACGATGCTGGCGCTGGCCGATTCGATGCGCAGCGAGTTGCAGCAGACCGTCGATCTGGATTTCTATTTCGCCCAATGCCGACATCAGTTTGCCGTCGATGCCTTTAACGGTGCAATCGTCGAGAGCGGCAGCACCGACAGCCTATCCGACCGCATCGACGCCGTGTTGACGAATCGCTGGCTCGGATTGCCGATCTTTTTTGTCCTCATGTGGGTCATGTTCAATGCAGTTATCAATCTTGGCGCCTATCCGCAGGGATGGCTGGAAAGCGGCTTCGGAGTCTTAGGCGATTATTTTGGCGAAATCATTGCCGATGAGCAGCTCCGCTCCCTTGTCGTGGACGGCGTCATCGGCGGCGTCGGCGCCGTTATCAGCTTTGTGCCCCTGATCGTGCTCTTGTATCTGTTTATCGGTTTGCTGGAAGATTCGGGGTACATGGCCCGCGCGGCCTTTTTGATCGATCGTATTATGCGTACTTTCGGATTGCATGGCAAATCGTTCATACCGATGATTCTCGGCTTCGGCTGTAATGTTCCGGGAATCATGGCGGCCCGCACACTGGACAACGAAAAAGACCGCATGGTCACGATTCTGGCGTCCCCTTTCATGAGCTGCGGCGCTAGACTGCCTGTATATACGCTGTTCATTGCCGCTTTTTTCGGCGCTACCGGTTATGGCGGTACCGTTCTCTTCGGCCTGTACGTACTGGGCATCGTCGTTGCTATTTTGGTGGCCATTATTTTGCGCAAAACCGTTTTCAGCGGTGAACAGGAACCGTTTGTCATGGAAATGCCGCCTTATCATGTGCCGACGCTCCGCGGCGTCCTGATGCACATGTGGGAACGGTCCATCCTTTATTTAAAAAAAGCCGGTACCATTATTCTCGGCGCTTCTATTCTGGTCTGGTTCCTGACGGCATACCCCATGGACGTGGACTATACGAAAGATTACGATGCGGCCAGAGCTTCCGTAACGGCACAGGCTGAACGCGATACAGCCGCACTTCTGACAACTTACGGTCTGACCGCGACAGACGAGGATGGGGAACTGCAGACCATGTTGGATGAAATGACGGCCGCTGCAGAAGACGAAAAAGCGGCTGCCGAAGAAGAACAAGACGTCGAATCTGTCGCCGATGCCGAAGCGTTGCAGCAAAAGTCGCCGTATCCGGAAGCATTCGCCGCGTTGGCGGCGGAAAATCCCGTTGCATATGAAAAAGCGCTGCCTTTGTTTACGATACAGCAAGACGCCGATGAGGCTATTGCCGTTCTGGACGAAGAGGAAACGTCGGAAAAACTTTCGCAAAGTTACGCCGCCCGTTTGGGACACTTTATCGAACCGGTTATCGCGCCTCTCGGCTTTGATTGGAAGATCGGCGTCGGTCTTGTCGCCTGCACGGCAGCAAAAGAAGTCATGGTTTCCACGTTGGCAACGATTTACAGCGTTGAAGCTGATGATGCCCATCAGGCGAGCCTGGTTACCTATTTAGCGAATGATTCGAGTTTTAACCCCGCCATTGCCCTGTCGCTGATGGTTTTCAGTCTGTTGTACATGCCCTGCATTGCCGCATTGGCCGTTATCAAGCGGGAAACGAACTCGTGGAAGTGGATGGGATTTTCTGCAGGTTTAGGTCTGGCCCTGGCCTACGGGTTATCGTTTATCACCTATCACCTGGCTTTGTTGGCAGGATTGGGTGCGTGATCAGAAAGAAGGGGGAAATATGAGTCCTGCACTGCTTATCGTTATTATCGCCGCCATTGCCTTAGCCGTTTACGGCATCCGTCATCTTCGCGCGCTGTTGCGCGGTACGGCAGGTTGTTCCTGCTGCAGCGGCTCAAAAGGAGGCTGCAGCGGCTGCGCATCGCACGGGGCCAAGCACCTGTCCCGCTCGACTGTCGAAAAATAGTATTTGCATATTGAAAAACTCTCCTTTTCGGTATAGGATTAAAGGAGAGTTTTTTTATTAAGGAGGAATATACGATGGACTTTCACTATAGTGAAGATAAAATCTGGCTTACTGACGAAAAAGGAATAACGATTGCAGAAATCGATTTTCCGAAGAACGGCGACGGCGAACGTACGATAACGCATACCTTTGTCGACGACTCGCTGCGCGGTCAAGGCGTAGCCGGCAAATTGGTCCGCGCTGCTGTCGAGCAAATCCGCGGCGCCGGAGAAAAGACGAAGGTTACCTGCTCCTATGCCGCCGCCTGGTTGCAGCGCCACCGCGAATATGATGATCTGCTGATCAGGTGATATCGTCGACTTTAGACTGTTCGATGCTGGTGCAAAATACGTGAGTGGGTATGGCCTAACTTTTTTGGGCATTGCCAGTCTTGCCAAAGACGAATGCATAAAAGAACCTGTCGGGAATGGCGGCAGGTTCTTTTTTTGTGCGTCAGAAAAATTAAGGGAGAATTATTTTTTGGGATGATACACAGATAGTTTTGAAAAGCGGAAAAAATTATTAACTGCAACAATTATAAAAATTTTACAATTATTGATAAAATTTAGATATGGATGAAAAACAAAAAATTAAGTATATAGGTAAATAATTTTCTCAAAGAAACAGTGTGCATAATTGCTGTTTTTTTTTGAACGGAATATTCTCTAGACGTTTCACTGTTGAGAAAAGACGTGATTTCCAAGGAAAAGAGAAAATGTATTTATGATTTTATAAATGAAGATAATGCACTTATCAATCCAATGACAATATGTTCATGTTTTAACATAATTATAAAAGCCTGCAGCGATTAAAGTCTAAAAAAGATTTCGTCTTAACTGTAACTACTGGACAAAACTATTCATAAATGTTATGTTATGTTATTTTGGATAAAAAATGGTAAGTATTATTTAACGAAGCGGGGATTTGGGGGCATCAATCAATGAATCATTTTTATCGTGTAATCTGGAGCAACGTAAAAAACAGCTATGTTGTTGTCGCTGAGATTGTGAAAAACAGCGCAAAGAAACGAAGCGGCAAAAAAGGGGTTTCTGCAGCGCTATTCTTAACGGTGCTTATGTTGACGGCATCGACTGCCGGCGCTGAAAATTTTACGGTAGGAACGGGAACAACGACAGGGGCGAATAGCATCAGCACCAATTCTGATGCCATTTTGCTTGTCGGCAGCGGCAATGCAGTCAGCACGACGACAGGCGCCAACCTGATCGGCACTGATAATACCATCAAAAACCGGCCTCATACGAATGCGGCGGATACAATCATCGGCCATGGGAACGTTGCCGATGATAATGACCCATGGCCCGATTTGACACAAACGGTTACGGTTATCGGCAATAATAATAAGCTTGCCAGTGCCAGCACCGGCATCGTTATCGGTGATAATCAAACGCTTGGCGCCCCTCGGGATACGATTGTCATCGGGTCCATGAACGCAGATGAGGCGGCAGATGCGGCGGTCAAAGAAGCGGGGCAAGGCGGGGACAGCGTCGTCATCGGTTATCACGCTCACAGCAGAGGGATTAACGGCGGCGGCATGAACGTCGTGGTCGGGGATCGGTCCAAGGCGGATGGATGGCAGGAAACGGTGACCGGGATTAAATCCGTTGTGGAAGGCGGCGACTATAGTACTGACGGCTATCTTGCCTCTGTTTACGGAGCCTTGAATCAAGTCGCGTCCGGCGGCAGCCAGACGGATTTTGACGGAACGGCAAATAGCATTGTCGGCGCAGTCAATAAAACGGAAAATGCCAATGGCGCCGTTATTATGGGAGCCGGAAACAAAGTTACGCATTCTTACGGGAAATCCGTGCTGGCTGCGGATGGCTCAGGACTGCCTATGGGATGGTATTGGCAAGGGAATCTTTCTTTGGGACAGTATTATGCCCTTGACAAGGATAACATCAGTTACGACGATCTCCTTTCCACAATGGGTACCTATCTGTCGACCAGCGGTGGTTCCGTCGTTGCTTTGGGGAATGGAAATACGTCGGACTACGCTGTCGACTCTCAATTGATCGGCGCTGGAAACGTGGTCAGCGGTACTGCCGATCGGACGAGTTTCAATAATACGATAACCGGTTATGCCAACAAAGGCGTCAATATCAATCACGTATCCGTCGTAGGTACGGGGAATACGCTGTCCGCGTCCTCTTCGGATGTCGTCATCGGAGATTACCACGAAATGTCTGGCGGTAAAAACAATGTAGTCATCGGTTCGATGGCCTCAAAAGAAACTACGGTTACGAAGCACTATACGATTACAGTAAAAAATAACGATACCGGTGAGATCATACCGGAAGATATTCCGTATACGGTAACGGAAACAGTACCGGTCAAAGGGCATGCGGTAAATGTAAATAATACAGTCATGATCGGTTATAACGCAGACGCAACCGGTGATAACAGCATTGCCATCGGGACGAATGCACAGACGGTTCAAGGACATCCGATGAGTCCCGTACGCGGCATAGCTACAGGCGCCTCAGCCGTCGCCATCGGCTCGGCCGCTACCGCTGCCGGTTACAGTTCCGTTTCTGTCGGAAATGAAGTCGGAAAGGGCTCCAGCGGCTATTACAACTTCGCTTTTGGTTCAGAATCAGGACAGAATCTCAGCGGAGAAGAAAATGTTTCCATTGGGAGATGGGCAAATAATAATACCAAGACAAGTCAAAATATCGCCATCGGTCTGAATGCCTTAAATGGTGCTGAGGATTTAGCCAATGCGCCCAAGGTTATTTCTGATTTCTATGCGTCCGGCGGGAACTCCGCCATCGGATCCGGCGCGCTGCAGGGACTCAGGGGTTCGAGCAACGTGGCTTTAGGAACTCGTGCCGGTTGGGGAATGCGGGGATCCGGCAATATCATTTTGGGGACTGTAGCAGGATCCAGCGCAGGCGTCAATGCAGACAATACACCTCTTTCCAACTCTATCATCATGGGAACACAAGCCGGAAATCATACCGGCGGAAACATGGACGTCATTCTTGGTAATTTCCAGAATAATAACGTAGTCGCCAGCAATGTAGTCGCTGTCGGATCCAATTCGATAATCAGCAAGCAGTTCGGTTTGGGCATCGGTCACGGTATCATGAATGATGCCGAATATGGTCTTGCAGTAGGCTCCTATAACAAGTTGGCCTCTACGGCGAAAAAGTCAGGCGTATTCGGAATCGGTACTGACGACGGCGTCACGACTATCTCCGGAGCAGGTTCTTATGCCGTAGGGAATGACAATACCATTGCTTCTGACGACGGTTTTTCCGTCGGCAACAATAATCATATTTCCGGACATGAAGGCAATACGGCTATCGGATCGGGCAATACGATAGAACAAGGAACAAAAGATATCCTTTTCGGAGATAATCATAAGCTGGCCGGAACGACGTCTCACAATATCGTGCTTGGTTCTTCCGATTCCGGGACCGCTTTAAACGGTATCAACGAAACCGTCAGTATCGGTCATAATTCGGCGGCGACCGACAATCAAGCCATCGCCATCGGTACCGGCGCACAGGCGACGGGCGCGAAGTCTATTTCTATCGGTACGGGCAATACCGTTTCCGGCAGCGGTTCCGGGGCAATCGGCGATCCGAGTCTTGTCAGTGGCAGCGGTTCCTATGCAGTGGGGAACAATAACACCGTAACGACAGACAATACGTTTGTCTTCGGAAATAATGTAACGAATACAACGGCCTCTTCCGTATTTCTCGGAGACGGTTCCGCTTATGTGGCGAAGGATATCACGACCGAAGGAAGCGATAAGACTTATACCCATGATACGATAAGCGGGAAGACGTTACGTTTTGCCGGCGGTGACGACGTCGTCGGCGTTGTTTCCGTCGGGTCCGCTACGCAGACACGCCGGATTCAAAATGTAGCACCTGGCCTTATCAGCAGCGCGTCAACGGATGCCGTCAACGGCAGTCAGCTGTATGCCGTCGCCGCCGCATTAAACAACTCGATCACTGCCGTAAATAATGAAACGATGACCTTTACCGGTGATACTGGCCGTGTCGACAGAAAACTGGGTACGGCCATTACCGTTACGGGTGACGCCAATATTACGACGAAAGCGACGGAGTCAGGGATACAGGTCAATTTGAATAAAACGATTGATCTCGGAACGGACGGGAGCATAAAAACGGGGAATACGGTCATCAATACGGAAGGGATCACGAGCAAGTCTGTACGCGTCGGAGCTACGGCCGTCACCTCTGAAGGAATGACCGTTACCGGCGGTCCGACGGTGACCAAGACGGCTGTAGATATGGCCGGGCAGCAGATCCAAAAGGGACGAACTATGCCGGCGACAAGGGAGCGGTGATTCATCAGGATTTGGGAAGTACGCTGAAAGTAACAGGCGGCGCGACTGGTGAACTTTCGGACAATAATATCGGCGTCATATCGGAAAACGGCGAACTGAAAGTTAAACTGGCGAAAGAAATCACAGGGCTTACTTTTCTCAAGGTGGATAAGCTGGAAGTAGGACAAAACTCCACGGAGATCACGGATACGAGTGTCGAAACGGATACGCTGAAAGTCGGGAAGATGACGATAGATAAAGACACGGGGATCGATGCGGGACAGACGGCTATACATAACCTTGCCGACGGTACGAGCGACAGCGATGCGGCCACTGTGGGACAGGTAAAGCGCTCATTCGGTGAAATCGACAATAAACTCAACGCGATCGGCACGCGTGTTGATCGTGCAGGGGCCGGGGCGGCGGCACTTGCGGCATTGCATCCGCTGGATTTTGATGCCGATGATAAATGGGACTTCGCAGCGGGATACGGCAATTACGCAGGAGCCAACGCCGTGGCGGTAGGCGCTTTTTACCGGCCGGACGAAGATACGATGTTCAGTGTCGGCGGCAGCTTCGGCGGCGGTGAGAATATGATTAATGCCGGCGTTTCCTGGAAACTGGGGCGCGGTAACCATGTTTCCACATCTAAAAAAGAAATGGCCAAAGAAATTGCAGAATTAAAGGGGGCAGGTTCAACAATTGACGGCTTTAGTCCAGCAGTTGACGGCAGACCGCAATACGGTTGCCGCCAAGGCATAGTATTTCGACAGGAAGGTAAAACATTATTCATGATTAGAAGAGAGTTGCATTTATGCGGCTCTCTTTTTCTTTCGCCGTCGATGGCATGATAAGCTTCCAGCTCTGTACTGCGGCAGCTGCAGATTGGAGGGATGCGCAGCTGTAGAAACTGTGGTATGATACATAGCGTACAGGTATATAGGGGGAGTAGGAATTAATGAAAATTATAGACAGTCATTTCCATTTCAGTGATTTTCCCGGCTTTGATGAACTTGCCGTTGCGGCAGGTCATGTCAATTCTGCCGATCATTTGCGCCGGGCATATGCGGAAAACGGCATTATTCACGGCGTTGTCATGAGCAACAGATCGTTGTATCCGGAAGATCATCACTATCCTGATTTTATGAGTTATTGTATCGGATTGGACCATATGGATACGGATACCCGTTCCCTGGCGGAGCAGGCGGTTCTCGTCGAAGAAAATTTGAAACGGCCGTCTTGTGTCGGTATCAAGTTGTATCCCGGATATAATCATTTTTACGTTTACGATGATTTTCTCGATCCCTTTTATCAGCTGGCAAGAAAATACGACAAACCTGTCGCCATTCACACGGGCTTGACGGCGACGTCGCGGGCTCTTTTAAAATACAGCCAACCGCTGACGCTTGACGAGGCGGCCGTCAAGTATCCGGATGTGCAGTTTGTCATGTGCCATTTAGGTAACCCCTTCCTTCAGGATGCGATTGCCGTCATGGAAAAGAATGGCAATGTCGCTGCCGATCTGTCAGGACTGCTGGAAGGAAAGATGGCTGATCGGGCTGCCTTCTTCAAAAAGAAAAGAGGCTATCTGGAGCTGTTGCGCAATTGGCTCGAATATCTGGACTGCTACGATCGTTTCATGTTCGGTACGGATTGGCCTTTAGCCAATCTTGGCGATTATATTTCCTTTACCCAAGAAATTGTACCGGAAAGCGAGTGGAATACCGTTTTCTATGAAACGGCGAAACGGTTATATAAATTGCCGGTATAAAGAAAAGGAAGTTTCTTTTCTCTAAAGAGACTTCCTTTTTTGTTGCAGAACGACATAAAGTCTGGTATACTTTTCATAGCATATTGTTGATCGAATCAACTAACAAAAGAGGGATACATAATGGATTGCATGAGTGTCGGCCGTAACTTCGGTATTTTGAATCGAAGGACGCAGCTGTATATTACGAACTGCTGCCGGCAATGGCGAATTTCCTATTCGGAATACGTACTGCTGGAACAGCTTTACGTGACGGAAGGGATTACACAGGATGAATTGGCGGCCTTGCTCTATATCGACAAGGCTATGGTGGCCCGCGGTCTGAAATCGCTTGAAGAAAAAGGCTATCTTTACCGACTCAAAGGCGAGCGGGACAAACGGCAAAAGACGATCCGTCTGACGGTCAAAGCCAGAAATATCGAGGCTGTATTCCATGATGTCGTGCTGCAATGGCTGAAACGCATTACGGTTACCATGAGCGAAACGGATTTGCAACGGATGTTGGACGACTTGCGGGAAGTGACGAAAAACGCTGCGGAAGCCGATCTGAATTTAAAGGAAAGTGATGAAGGTGATGCACTATGAATAAACACGTATATGCCGGCGCCGTCGTTCTGGCGCTTTGTCTGTCGGCAGCGCTCGCCGGTTGCGGCAATGAACAGCAGGCTGCGGAGAAACCGCTGCTTGTACGTACGGAAACGGTCGGCACGAAAAGCGGTGCGACTGCGGCCGATTATGCCGGCGTAGTAAAGGGCCGGTATGAAAGTAACCTTTCGTTTCAAGTCAGCGGCCGGATCACGTCTCGCAATGTGCAACTCGGCAGCGTAGTCCACAGCGGCGAAGTCTTGATGACCGTCGATCCGAAAGACGTACAGCAAGGTGTCAACCAGGCTGCTGCCGTCACGGCGGCGGCACAAGCCCAATATGATCTGGCGGCATCCAATTTGGCCAGATACCAGGCCCTGTATACGCAGAATGCCGTCAGCGCGGCGCAGCTTGATCAGTATCAAACAGCCTATGATCAGGCCGCGGCCCAGTATCGTCAGGCTGCGGCGCAGGCCCAGTCCCAGCAGAATCAACTCTCTTATACGGCGTTGACTGCCGATGCGGACGGCGTTATTGCCGCCGTCAGCGGCGAAGTCGGCCAGGTGGCCGCCGCCGGTCAGCCGGTATTGACCTTGGTCCATTCCGGTGACTTGGAGGTTGAAATTCACGTTCCTGAAAATCATGTCGATGATTTCCGCGCCGGAAAAGAAGTAACCGTTTCCTTCTGGGCCCTGCAGCAGCAATCGGCGCAGGGGATCGTCCGCGAAGTGGCGCCGATGGCGGACAGTGTGACGCGGACGTATACCGTCACGGTTTCTTTGCCGTCGCCGCCGCAGGGAATGCGGCTCGGCATGACGGCTACGGTAACGGCCAAGGGAGAAACGCCCGATACGACAGCTTACGTGTTGCCGTTGTCAGCCATTTATCAGACAGGAAATACGCCCTATGTTTGGGTCGTAACGAAAGATCATGCCGCAACGCTGAAAAAAGTGACCATCGTCTCCTTCGGCGATGATAACGTACAGGTAACCGGTCTCGCTGCCGGCGACGTCGTCATCACCGCCGGCGTACACCTCCTTCAGGAAGGGCAGCCGGTGCGATTGGAAGGTGACGAAGGGTGAGAAATCTGAGTGAATTGGCATTGAAAAACAAAGCTCTCGTCTGGTATTTCATTATCGTCATCGCCATTGCCGGCGTCTTCTCCTATATGAAACTGGGCCGCATGGAAGATCCTTCTTACACTGTGCGGCAAATGGTCGTTTACGTTTCCTGGCCCGGTGCCACGGCGGAACAGATGGAAGAGCAGGTTACCGATAAGCTTGAGAAGAAACTGCAGGATACGCCGCACCTCGATTATTTGAAGAGTTATTCCAAAGCGGGACAAGCCGTCATTTACGTGACCCTTGATGATAAACTCGATACGGGAAAGGTGCGCGCTACGTGGCATGAAGTGCGGAATTTGGCGAACGACGTGGCCAAAGATCTGCCGGAAGGCGTTTACGGTCCCTATTTCAACGACCGGTACGATGACGTATACGGTTCCGTTTACGCCGTTACCGGCGACGGCTATTCCTATGAAGAGCTTCGTCAGAAAGCGGAAACGATACGCCGCGCCATGCTCGGCGTAAAGGATGTCGGCAAGGTGGAACTGCTGGGCGTACAGTCGGAAAAGGTATATGTCGAAGTAGAGAACGAAAAACTCGCCTCCCTGGGGATTCCGCCCGGCGCCATTGCCGCCGCCGTCAAAGGACAGAATGCCATGACGCCTGCCGGTATGGTGGAAACGGCATCTGATAACGTGTACCTGCGTATTACCGGAACTTTCACGGATCTCGATTCCATTCGCAGTTTGCCGATTAACGGTAACGGCCGAATCTTCCGACTCGGCGATATTGCTACGGTGGAACGGCGTTTTGTCGAACCGGCGGAACCGAAAATGTATTTTAACGGCAAGCCGGCGATCGGTATTGCCGTTTCCATGACTGACGGCGGCAATATACTCACCCTCGGTGAGAACTTGAAACGCTTATGCGGCGAAGCCGAAAAAGATCTGCCTGCCGGTATGACGCTGCAGCAGGTTTCCGATCAGCCGAAGGTCGTTGACGAAGCGATCGGCGATTTTACCAATTCACTGCGCGAAGCGATCATCATCGTCCTGCTCATCAGCTTCATCAGTCTCGGTCTCCGCACCGGTCTCGTCGTAGCCTGCTGCATCCCCCTCGTTCTTACCGGCGTTTTCTGCGTTATGGAAGTCGCCGGCATTGATTTGCACAAAGTCTCTTTAGGCGCCCTTATCGTCGCCCTGGGCTTATTGGTCGACGACGCCATTATTGCCGTCGAAATGATGAGTGTGCAGTTGGAGAAGGGCTATGGCCGGCTGGAAGCGGCATGTTACGCTTTCAAGGCGACGGCAAAACCGATGCTGACAGGCACGTTGATCACCTGCGCCGGCTTCATTCCCGTCGCGTTTTCCCAGGGAGCCGCTGCAGAGTTCTGCAAGGCTCTGTTTCCCGTCATTACGGCGGCGCTCTTGATCTCCTGGATCGTTTCCGTTATGGCTGCGCCTCTTTTCGGATACTATTTGATCAGGATAAAGCGGGAAGAGACGGAAAAAGAGCTGTACGGTTCCGCTTTTTACCGCTGGTTTCGCAAAACGCTGACGTGGTGCCTGCTGCATCGTAAGAGCGTCATCATCGGTACAGGCGTGCTATTTGCCGGGTCCCTTTTTTTACTGAAATTTGTGCCGCAGGAATTTTTTCCGCCGTCACTGCGCCCTGAGGTTATCGTTGAAATGCGGCTGCCTGAAGGCGCGTCGCTGCAAGCGTCACAGAAGGAAGCTGCCGTCCTGGCCGCTTATCTGGACGGTCAACAGGATAAGATCGCCTCGTATTCCTATTATGTCGGTGAAAGTGCACCTCGTTTCGTCCTGACGACGGAGCCTGTTCTGCCGACGGATAATTACGCTCAGTTCGTCGTCGTCGCCAAAGATACGGAAGCGCGGGCCGAACTCGTCAGGCTGATCGGCGAGGAAATGGCTGAAAAGCAGCCGAATGTGCGCGGTAATATTAAGTTCATCGAAATGGGACCGCCTTCCAATTATCCCCTCATGCTGCGCGTCTCAGGTCCCAATATCGATAAGGTGAAAGGCTATGCCGCCGCAATCAGAAAAAAATTGTCGCAAGATCCGAATCTGCAAAATGTTCATCTCAACTGGAGTCAGAAAAGCAAGGTCATGCATCTGACGCTGGACCAGGACAAACTGCGCGCCTTGGGACTGGCCGGACAGGACGTTGCCAAAACGCTGTATACGGAGCTGTCTGGCGCGACTATTGCCGAATATTATGCCGGTGACAGAACCATCGGGATTCAGTTGCGCTTGCGCAGTGCCGATCGTTCGGACTTGTCGCGAATCAAGGATATTCCGATTACCGTCGGTAATGGCGGCACCGTGCCGCTGGAACAGGTGGCAAAGATTTCCTACGAAGGGGAAGACGGCATTATTTGGCGCCGCGATCTCAAACCGACAATCACGATTCAGGGAACCGGTCTGTCAGGAACGGCCAACGACATAACGCAGAAAGCCTATGACGACATCGCCGATATTCGCGATTCCATGGGCTTCGGTTATACGGTGGCAGTTGACGGGGCGCTGGAAAACAGTCGCAAATCGATAGACTATCTGCTGCAGCCGGTGCCGATCATGGTCCTGGTCATCATGACTCTGTTGATGTTCCAACTGCGCAGCTTTTCCTTGATGGCGCTGACGCTGATCACGGCGCCGATGGGGATCATCGGTGTCAGTATCGGCCTGCTGCTTTTCGGCAAATCCCTCGGCTTTGTCGCCTATATCGGTGTCTTGGCCCTGGGCGGCATGATTATTCGCAACTCGGTCATTCTCATTGATCAGATTGATAAGCATATGGCTGCCGGGGAAAGTCCGTGGGACGCCGTCATCGATTCGGCGATCATGCGTTTCCGCCCCATCATGTTGACGGCAATGGCGGCGATCTTGGGTATGATCCCGTTGATGCGGAGCGTCTTTTGGGGGCCGATGGCCGTAGCGATCGCCGGCGGTCTTCTGGGGGCGACGGTACTGACGCTTCTCGTTTTGCCGACAATGTACGCCGCCTGGTTCAAGATCGGAAAAAACTAACAAAAAAAGGGATTCTCCGCACGCCGCGGGAGAATCTCTTTTTTACTAAATCGGCCTGTTCGCTTATTCACTGGACGCATTGTTTGTGGTAAAATAATAAGACGACTGCAATTAGCTTAGGAAGGAATTTCTCATGTCTTCTATCTTCTCTCCCTTGACCAAAAATATAGGAATCGATCTCGGCACATCGACGACGCAAGTCTACGTGGAACGGCGCGGCATTATACTTTCCGAACCGTCGATCATCGCGACTGACGAACGGAATAATAAGATCGTCGCCGTCGGCAGGGCTGCCGACGAGTTGTTGATGAAATCGCCGCAAAGTGTCCGCATGCACCGCCCTCTGGTGAACGGCGTCATTTCGGATTATACCGTCACGCGGGCCATGATCGGATATTTGCTGCGCAAAAGCGTTCGGACCGTTCAGCGTCTGCGAATCATGGTCGGGGTGCCGGCGTCGGCTTCAAATGTGGAGAAACGTGCCGTTATGGAAGCCGTTTTTCAGGCCGGCGCCAAAGAGGCATACCTGATTGAAACGGCGGCGGCCGCCGCCATCGGCTTGGGACTGCCCATTTACCATCCTATCGGCAGCATGGTCATCGATATCGGCGGCGGTACGACGAATATCGCCATTCTTTCTCTCGGCGGCATCGTGCTTTCCCGGTCCATCCATTTGGGCGGTCTCGATTTC
Organism: Megasphaera vaginalis (ex Bordigoni et al. 2020); assembly: GCF_900240295.1. Lineage (NCBI taxonomy): Bacteria > Bacillati > Bacillota > Negativicutes > Veillonellales > Veillonellaceae > Megasphaera > Megasphaera vaginalis (ex Bordigoni et al. 2020). The sequence continues at coordinate 59,068 of NZ_OEQB01000007.1, read as the reverse complement.
AACGATGCGATCCGCGATTATCTGCGTGATACCTTTGCCGTCGTTACCGATGATGCGACAGTGGAAGAAATGAAGACGAAAAACGGTTCGGCTGTGCTGCCGCTGGAGGACAAAAGCTATTATTTTACAGGGCGGGGATTAGATGACGGCTTGCAGAAGGAGCTGGAAATCAAGGCCAGTGAAATATACACGGCTTTAGGCCGTCCGTTGGTAAAAATTTTGGATCTGGCGAAAACGGTTTTGCGGGAAACACCGCCGGAAATCGCCGCGGATATCATGGAAAACGGCATCTATCTTACCGGCGGAACGTCGCAACTGAAAGGGCTCGACCAATTGTTGCAGCAAGAGCTGGATGTACCTGTCAATCTTGTCGGCAATCCTTCGGAAGTCGTTGCCAGAGGAGCCGGTATAGCGTTAAGTCAACGAGAAAAACTGATGTCCCTGATTCAGGGAACACAGCACATTTATAGAAGGAGATTTTAACAGTGTTTTCGTTTGGGAAAAAGAGCGTCGCAGCAGTTCTCATTTTATTGATCCTCATTGCCGTTGTCGGTTGGGCCTGGCGGCAGCGCAGTTCGCTCCCGTACATCACAAAACCGCTGCAACTGGCGGCGGCTCCTTTTGAATACGGCACGGCGTGGATTATGGATAAATTTTCGTCGGCAGCGTATTTGGTGGAAATCAATTTAAAGAACCGTATCGAATGGGAAGCATTGGAAAAAGAAAATGCCGCCTTGAAAGAACACAGCGTCGATTACGATGAACTGGCGGCGGAAAATAAACGGCTCCGCGATCTTCTCGACTTTCGCAATACGCACGGCCAGTATAAATTATTGGCAAGCTCCGTTATTTCACGTGATTACGGTACATGGAGCAATACGCTGATCATCAATGCCGGCAGCAAAGACGGCGTGGAGATGAATATGCCCGTCATTACGCCGAACGGCGTTGTCGGCTTTATTTCCGACGCTTTTGACTATTCCGCCCGGGTACAGCTGATGACGGATCCGCGGACCAGCGTTGGCGCCATTGTCGAGCGTCCCGAATCACGGGTATCTTCCGTCGTTCGCGGAAACGGCAACGTACCGACGGAGCCGCAATTCGTCAATATTGCCAAAGATGCCGATATTCTGGAAGGTGATACGCTGGTGACTTCCGGGTTCGGTTCGATTTATCCGAAAGGAATCTACATCGGCAAAATTACGTCCATCCATCAAAATGACAGCGATTTTGTCAAATACGCCGTCATCGAAACGGGCGTCGATTTTTCCAAATTGGAAGAAGTTTTTGTCATCCTCAATGCGCAGAGCGGACAAAGCTATGACAAGCCGGGCGTTGAGCCGAAGCTTGTACCGCAGACGAAGCGTGACAAAGTGGAAGGGGTCAAAGGGGCGGCTGCGCTATGAAGAAGGGAAAATGCCTGTTGACAATCATTATCGTCTTTATCTTGCAAAGCACGGTTATTCCCCTGCTTTTCAACGGTACGACGCAGCCTAATCTGATCGGTTTGGCCGTCATTTTAACGGCCCTTTGTCACGGCCAGCGTATCGGTATCATTGCGGCTCTCATGGGAGGTATTGGCCAAGATGTGGTCATCGGTAATTTTTTCGGCATTCATCTGCTGCCGTATCTGATCATCGCTTTAGTATGCAGTAAGATCGGCAGGAGTATTGAACGAAATCAGTATGTGCTGATTCTGCTCCTGGCACTGGGAGCAACGGAATTGACCTTGGTACTGACCTGTATGGTGCTATGGTTTTCCGGCCAATTCATCGACAGTGTCGTTTATTTGACGTATTACACGGTTCCCATGCTCCTTTATCACGGGATTTTGGCATTACCCGTCCATTTCATCATCAGTAGGCTTCGCCGTGAAGATACCTTTTCCTATGGATTTATGACTTATCGATAGCGTAGTGGGGAGTAGTACATCATGCTGGAAGCATTAATGAAAAAAAAGAATGACGATGGCCGCTTTCGCTATCTTTATTGGATCATCATCGGTATTTTTTCCCTGTTGATTTTCCGCCTGGTTTATTTGCAGCTTTTTGCCGGCAACTATTACCACTCTCTGGCCGAAGGTAACAGGCTGCGCTCTATTCCTATCGCCGCCATGCGCGGCGTCATGTATGACCGCAACGGCGAAATTCTGGTCGGGTCGCGGCCCAGTTTTATGGTAACCTATGTGCCGGCGCACGGCGGTATGACCGACGGGGAGATCAGAGCCCTGGCCTCGCTGCTGGCAGTCCCGGAAAGCCAGATTCGCGATAAAGTGGAAAAAGTGAAAAATTCCTACGTACCGACGGTTTTGGCGGCCGATTTGACGCAGGATATCGTAACCAAGATCGAAGAGCGGCGGAACGAGCTTCCCGGCATATCCGTCGACGTCCAGCCCATTCGGTATTATCCGTACAACGGTATGAGCGCGCAGGTTTTCGGTTATGTCGGTCAGATCAACGAAGAAGAAGCACAGCGGTTGCAGGGAGCGGAAGGGGTTTCCTCTCTTACGCAGATCGGTCGCGCCGGTCTGGAAAGTTATTACGATGATTTGCTGCGCGGCAAGGACGGCAGCCGACAGGTGGAAGTCGATGCTACGGGCAGTCCGGTGAAGGAATTGGAACGACAGAATCCCGTTTCCGGTAGAAATATTCACTTGACCCTTGATCTGGATCTGCAGAAAGCGTTGGAAGCAGCGATGGATGTACAACTTGCCAACGGTGTCGGCAAAAGCGGGATTGCCGCCGTCGCCATTGATCCGAATACGGGCGCCGTCCTGGCGATGGCCAGCCGACCGACGTATAATCCGAATCTGTTTACGCGGGGCATTACCGAAGCCGAATGGGCACAGATCAATAATAATCCCGCTCATCCCATGGAGAACCGAGTCATTTCCGGTGAATATCCGCCGGGATCGACTTTCAAGATTATTACCGGTACGGCAGCACTGGAGCTGAAAAAAATCACGCCTGACGAAAAAATCTACGACTCCGGCCGCCACTGGCTTGTCGATATGCGGAATGCCGGCGGCGAAGCGTTGGGGTGGCTGAATTTTACGGAAGCGCTGGCAAAGTCGGATAACGTGTTTTTTTATGAACTAGGGCGTCGTGTCGGTATCGATAAGCTTTCCGAATATGCCAAAATGTTCGGCATGGGTCAAAAGACGGGTATCGCGCTGCGCGGCGAAGCGTCCGGATTGATTGCCAGCGAAGACTACAAGACAAAAACGTTCAATCAGGACTGGTATTTGGGCGATACCTTCAACTCGGCTATTGGACAGGGATTTCAGCTCGTCACGCCTTTGCAGGCGGCGATGATCATCGGTGAAGTCGCCAACGGCGGTATTCAGTATAAACCGTTTATCGTCAGCCGGATAGACAATTTGGACGGCACGCCTTATAAGGTGTTTGCGCCGGAACAAGTCGGTACGCTCAGCGTCTCGAAATCGACGCTCGATCTGGTTCGCGAAGGCATGCGTAATGTTGCGGAAGAATCGGGTACGGCAGGCGCACTGTTTGCCGGTTTCCCCGTGCAGGTAGCCGGCAAAACCGGTACGGCTGAAAACTTCAGCGGTACTGACCACGCGTGGTTTGTAGCGTATGCCCCTTATGATCATCCGCGCATCGTCATTGCCGTTTTGGTCGAACAGGGCGGCTTCGGCGCCAGTACGGCAGGTCCTATCGTCAAATCGATGCTGGAAGAGTTTTTCCGTATTGGCCCTTACGCGGACAAGGCGGTAAAGGAAAGCGGCGCCGATGACGGCAAAGAGAAAAAAACGGCCGGTGCGGCCGATGGAGAATAATTGGGCTGAAAAGGGAAAGGAGTTTTGTCATGTCTACTATTATTGCCCTTGCTTCCGGCAAAGGCGGCGTCGGTAAAACTTTATGCACTGCTTCTCTGGCCGTTTCCCTGCAGCGGCAGGGTTTTACGGTGCTGGCCATTGATGCCGATATGGGTCTGCGCAATCTGGATCTGACTTTCGGTGTGCAGGACAGTGTTTTTTTTGACATCTCCGACCTGATCAAGCAACGCTGCAGACGGGAGGAAGCGTTGATCAGCGTAGCTGAAGGACTTGATTTTCTGGCAGCCAGCCAACAGCATACCTGGGCTAAAGTAGATGTGCCGTCTTTTCAATACGCCGTCGAGTCTTTGTCCGAGAGCTATGATTATACGCTTCTCGATTGTCCGCCCGGTCGTGACCGGGCATACAAAAACTCCGTAGCCATTGCCGACCGGCTCTTTTTCATCATTGAGCCGACGTGGGCATCCATGCGCGACGCTTCCCGCGTCATGCAGTTTTGCAATAAGCATAAACAATTTAATTACGACGTTCTCTTCAATAATTTTTACGGCAATACACGAGGCTTCGTTACTATCGATAAGATGAACGACGTTTTAAATCCGGAACGGATTGCCGGATTACTGCCTCATGATGACGAGTTGCATGAGGCAGTTCAAAGCGGCGCCTTGTTGGAGGTGCCTGCGGCCAATTCGTTTTTCCGGGCCATGGAAGAAACGACGGCGTATATTACACAGGGGCGCATACCTGATCTGACGTATCTGAAAACGTTGTTGCCTTGCGACGGAGAAGAGCTTGCCGGCGATAACGCGGCAATTACGCAGGAAGAAATCGCGGAAATGAATCGGATCTGGGCATTGGCCGACGCCGAATTGAAACGGGTCGCGGAAAATCTGCCGCCGGCGGCAGTAGCAGCAGAAACGGAAACAGGTAAGACGTCGGCAGAGCCGGAAAACGCCGGCCGGCTCGAGGCGCCGCGTCGCACAGCAGCGCTACGGGAATCCCGGCAAGAAGGCGAACGCGGCGGCCTGTCACTGCGCCGCCGTCGTTCGGAATCAAGACAATGGCGGCATTTCCGTCGATAGGAGTTGCGTATGTTTAAAAGAGAATGGAAGCATTTGGATAAGGTCCTCCTTGTCGTCTGCGTTTTAATCGTCGCGATCAGCCTTACCATTATCGGCAGCGCGACGCACATTAATAAAGGCGCGTTTAACTACGACTTCGTCATCAAACAGGGCGTCGCCTTTATCATTAACTTATTGCTGATTCTGTTTTTCGCCCGTTTCGACTACATGCAGTTGAAGCGTTTCCATAAACCGCTGTACATCATCAATCTGCTCATGCTCGTTGCCGTCATGTTCGTCGGCACATCTGCGCTCGGCGCCCAACGTTGGATACAGGTCGGCCCGATTACGCTTCAGCCGTCAGAATTTTCAAAGTTGATCATGATCATCTGCCTGGCCGCCGTATTGTCCGATAAGGTAAACAAGTTGAATACGGTCCGTGATATTTTTCCGATCGCCTTATTCGTAGGAATTCCTTTTTTGTTGGTACTGAAGCAGCCCGATCTGGGAACGAGTCTCGTGTTTTTGGCCATTTCACTGGGCATGCTTTTTATTGCTAACATCAATCTCGCGTTGCTGCGCCGCGTTGGCATTGCCGCTTTGATTTTAGCTCCCGTCGGTTGGTTCTTTATGAAAGATTATCAGAAATCGCGGATCATGGTCTTTCTTGACCCCAATGTCGATCCTTTCGGCGCAGGCTATCACATTATTCAGTCGAAAATTGCCATCGGTTCGGGCCTGCTCTTCGGCAAGGGAATATTTCAAGGGACGCAGAGCCAACTGAATTTTTTGCCTGAAAATCATACGGATTTCATTTTCTCCGTTATCGGTGAAGAACTCGGTTTTCTTGGCTGTTTCTTTATCCTTTTTTTATACTTCATTCTGATTTACCGAGCCCTGCTGACGGCGAAGGACTGCAAGGACAGCTTCGGCATGTTGCTGGCGACGGGCATTATCGCCATGTGGTCTTTCCAGATACTCGTCAACGTCGGCATGACCTGCGGCATCATGCCCGTTACGGGCATTCCGCTGCCCTTCATGAGTTACGGCGTCAGTGCGCTGACGACAAATATGATGGGCTTGGGCCTTTTGTTGAATATTTACATGCACCAGCAAAAGATGATCTTTTTATAGAGGAGTGAACTTCGTGTCCCAGAAGGTAGTAATAGATCCGATTCTCTTGAGCAAGGTTACAAAGCCGGCGCGGTATGTCGGCGGAGAATGGAACAGTGTTGTCAAAGATCACAGTCAGGTCTCCCTGACTGTGGCTTATTGTTTTCCCGACGTCTATGAAGTAGCCATGAGCCATTTGGGCCTGCGGATTCTTTACGCACTGTTGAATGAGCGGCCGGATACGGCAGCGGAACGCGTTTACGCGCCGTGGCCCGATATGGAAGCCCTGATGCGGGAAAAAGGCTATCCGCTGTATTCGCTGGAAACGAAAACGGCTGTCCGCGATTTTGATCTGGTAGGTTTTACCTTGCAGTATGAAATGAGTTTTACCAATATTTTAAATATGCTCGATCTGGCGGGGATTCCGCTTTTTTCCAAGGACAGAGGCGACGACGTGCCGCTTATCGCCGCTGGCGGTCCTTGTGCTTATAACGCCGAGCCGCTTGCCGATTACGTAGATCTCTTCTGCATCGGTGAATCGGAAGAATCCGTGCAGCTCCTGGCCGATACGATCATCGCCTGGAAGCAGGGAGGGAAAAAAGGCGGAAAAAAAGGCTTGCTGAAGATATTGGCCCGGCAAAAAGGAAATTACGTCCCCGCTTTTTATCGGGACGAATACGATGCCGGCGGTCATTTCAAAGCGTTGGTGCCTACTGAGCAGGGAGTGCCGCAGACGATTGAAAAATGTGTCATTGCCGATGAAGAGAATGTTTTTTATCCGACAAAACCGCTCGTTCCCAATATCGATATCGTTCACAACCGCGCTGTCCTGGAGCTTTTCCGCGGCTGCAGCAGAGGCTGCCGTTTTTGTCAGGCCGGCATGCTCTACCGGCCGGTACGCGAGAAAACGCCGCAGCGCTTGGTGGCCATTGCCAAAGAGATCATTGCCAACTCCGGTTATGACGAAATATCTTTAATGAGTCTTAGTTCGGCCGATTACTCCTGTCTGTCCGAACTCGTCGATCTGCTCCTGGATGCGTTCAAGGATCAGAAGGTCAGCGTTAGTCTGCCGTCTTTACGTGTAGACAGCTTTTCTGTCGACATTGCCAAAAAAGTACAGCAAGTGCGGAAAAGCGGCTTGACTTTCGCGCCGGAAGCCGGATCACAGCGACTGCGGGATGTTATCAATAAAGGGGTAACGGAAGAGGACTTGCTGAAAGCCTGCGAAAACGCGTTTCAAAACGGTTGGTCGACAGTAAAACTGTACTTTATGATGGGTCTGCCGACGGAAACGGACGAAGACTTGGCAGGTATTGCCGATTTGGCTTATACGGTGCTGAATCTCTATCGTCGCGTGACTCGAAAGAATAACGGGAAGGTGACGGTTTCCGTTTCCAGCTTTGTGCCCAAATCCCACTCCGCTTTTCAATGGGCCGGCCAGTGTTCCGTTGAAGAGATCCGGCGCAAGCAAGAATACCTCAAATCGCTGATTCGTGACAAGCATATATCCTATCATTATCACGACGCCAAGACCGGCCGTTTGGAGGCGGCCTTCGCCCGTGGCGACCGCCGGCTCGGTCCGGTTCTTTACGAGGCCTGGAAGCTGGGCTGCAAGTTCGACGGCTGGACGGAATTATTCGATTATGAGCGTTGGCTGCAAGCCTTTGACAGGGCCGGCGTCGACATCGATTATTTTGCTGCCCGGCAGCGCCGCCTCGATGAGCCCTTACCGTGGGATCATTTGACGAACGGCGCCGCTAAAGCTTTTTTGCAAAATGAATGGCGCAAAGCCATGAACGGCGAACTGACGCATGATTGTCGACGTGAACGCTGCACAGGCTGCGGAGTCTGTACCCATGCCGGCGTTCAGATTATCGATTGGAAAGAAGGTGCCGGTCATGGCAAAACTACGTTTAGCTATTAAAAAGGACGGTGCGCTGCAATTCCTTTCTCATTTGGACTTTGCCCGCGTCGTGCGCCTGATCATTATTCGCGCCGCTCTTCCTGTCGCTTATTCGGAAGGTTTCAATCCGCATATGAAGATCAATTTCGCCTCGGCCCTCGGTGTCGGCGTTTCCGCCGATACGGAATACATGGATATGGAGCTGCTGGAGGAATGCGCTGCGGCTGATGTCGTCCGACGCATGAACGAGCAGGCGCCGGACGGTTTTGCCGTTCTTGACGGCGCTTACATGGATGCCAAGGCGCCGAAGTTGATGGCCATGGCCAATTATGCCGTTTACGAAGTACAGGGACCGCTGACGCGGCCCGTCGCGACAGCGGAATTGACACAATTGCTGGCGACATTCAATCACCTTGACTCGGTCACCTATGAAAAGGTATCGCCGAAATCGCATAAAACGCGTACGATCAACGTAAAAGAGCATCTTATCGAGCCGCTGCAGGGCCGGATGGAAGGGGAGCGGCTCTTTCTCCGTTTTGCCGTGCTGCAAACGGAAAAGGGCGCTATAAAACCGCTGCAGGTATGGGAATTACTGGCGGAAAAGTTTTCCTTTCCCATCGATAAAGAGTTGATGCTGGCCAGAAGGACGGCGTTATACCATCGCGAAAAGGGCGTTAATTATTCGTTATTTTCTATTTGACCGTTTTTCGGGAGGTGCCGTCTGTGAAAATATTACTTGCCAATGTCATACCGGAAGAAACGCGAATGGCCGTAATCGAAGACGGCCGTTTGCGGGATTTTTCCGTTGAACGTCACGATGAAACCCATATTGTCAATCACATCTATAAAGGCGTCATTCAGAATATCCTGCCGGCCATGCAGGCCACTTTCGTTAATATCGGCAGGAAAAAGAACGCCTTTCTGTATTTAGGCGATCTTTTTCCCCGGGCGGCAACGAAGGAGGAAATACAGCAAACCCATCTTTCCGTCGGACAGAGCATTCTCGTTCAGGTCATCAAAGAAGAGCAAGCAATGAAAGGCGCCAAGGTGACGGCTAATGTCAGCATTGCCGGACGCTATGCCGTACTCATGCCGACAGTGGATTATATCGGCGTTTCGAAGAAGATTCGCGATGAAGGTGAACGCGATCGATTGCGCCGCATTACGGCAGCGGTTAAGCCAACCGGCATGGGGCTGATTATCCGCACCGTTGCCAAGGGCGTTTCAGAGGCGGAGCTGCTTGCGGATATTCGCTATCTTTTAGGCTCATGGTCCAGTATACAGGAACGTTACAAACTGGCAAAAAAACCGAAACTCCTTTATCGGGAAGCCGATTTGGTCATGCGCATGGTGCGCGATTATTTTACGCACGATGTGAAACAGATCATCATTGACGACAAAGACAGTTATGAACGAGTATGCCAGGTGTTTTCCGATAACGAGACGATGCAGCGCAGTTGTCTTTCCTGGTATCGGGAGGAGACGCCGCTTTTTGAAAAGTACGATATTGAGGCAGAACTGCACCGGCTGATGGACCGTCAGGTAGCGCTTCCTTCGGGCGGCACGCTGATCTTTGATCATACGGAAGCGTTGACCGTCATTGATGTCAACAGCGGTAAGTATACAGGCAACAGCACCCTTGAAGAAACCATCTTTTTCGTCAATAAAGAAGCGGCCGTTGAAATTGCCCGACAGTTGCGTCTTCGCGATATCGGCGGCATCATTATCATTGATTTTATCGATATGAGCAAGGCCGAGCGGCGAGATGAGATCCTCCGCATCTTGGAACGGGAAACGTCCTTTGACAGTGCCAAAACACGTGTTTTGGGCATGACGGCTTTGAATTTGGTCGAGATCACAAGGAAAAAGGCACGCCAAGGATTGCGGCAGGTACAATACGGAACTTGCGATATTTGCGGCGGTTCCGGCATCCTCTATTCGCCGGAATCCGTCTATATACAGATCGTCCGCCGCCTGCGCCATATGGTCGCTCACCGGTTGGTCAGCGGCGACCTGTTGGTCAGCGCGCACAAAGACGTTCTGGCTCTGTTAAGTGATAAAAAAACGAAAAGCGCGTTGGAACAGGAATTGGCACGAACCATTTATTTGGAAGAGAGCCGTCATCCGAACCGTGAAGTCTTTTCTATTCTTTCTTATCGGGAATAAAAAAACCGCCTTTAGGCGGTTTTTTTACTGCTTTATTGCAAATAATAGACAAGACTGACCGTTTCTCTGATCGTATTCGTTCCGCTTTCAACCGGCGTATAACCGCCTGCCTTGGCTCCGCTGGCCCCTACTGCCGTCAGTGAAGCGTAATTATTTTCGTATAGCGGCGAAGTCCCGTTGACGGTAATCTCTTTTATCGCGCCGAGCTGGCTGCCGGCAGCCGTCGCGGCGGCCGCTGCAGCTTGCCGCCCGTTACGGATCGCTTGGTTGATCAATTCGGCGCGGAGCGCATCGACGTGTTCATTGGTAAAGTAAAGGCTGTGAATTTCATTGGCACCCGACGTACTGGCTGTGGTGATCAGGCGGGGAATCATGCCGAAATCGGAAATTTTCACCTGCAACATATTATTTACCGTATAAGACAAAATTTTTTGTCCTTTATTGTCGTAATTGGGAGACAACGTGAAATTCATCGTTTTCATGTCCGTTTCGGCAATGCCCAGGGCTTCGACGGACTTCTTTATTTCACGCATGGTCTGGTTATTGTCTTGGCGCGCTTTTTCCGCCTCCTTTGCCGTGCTTACCGTACCGATTGTCAAGTATGCAGTGTCCGGTTTTACCTGTTCTTCGGCATAGCCCGTCACATTAACGACTGCATCACGACCGTTTTCGGCAAAAGCCGGAGCGGCGAAGCAGGAAGAAGCCGCCAGCGTCAACGTAAGAAGGCATATTTTCCAGCAGTTTGATCTCATAGGCACATCTCCTTTTCTATAAAACGGAATGAATTGTATTATCATCAGTATATCATTTCAGTATAAGAAAAACAATTATTTGCTAAAGACATGGCAATGCGGTATAATAGTAAAAAAATAGAAAAAAGCTAGGGGAGCCGTTTCGGCTGAGAAAACTTGGATTTGACCCTTTCACCTGATGTAGGTAATCCTACCGTAGGGAAGCTGCTGCAAATGATTCACAAGCTCACCTATGACGGTGAGCTTTTTTCGTATACAAGGAGGAGAAAGATGCATTACACAACCCAAATGGATGCCGCGATAAAGGGCATCGTGACGAAACAAATGGAAATCGTCGCAAAAAAGGAACAGATGCCGATTGAAACGCTGATGAAGCTGATTGCCGAAGGGAAAGTCGCCATTCCGGCCAACAAGAATCATACCAGTCTTGATCCCGAAGCCGTCGGCATGAATTGTCGCACGAAGATCAATGTGAATCTCGGCATATCCAAGGATCACAACGATTATGAAGAAGAACTGGAAAAGGTACAGAATGCGATCGACATGAAAGCCGAATCGATCATGGATTTGAGCAATTTCGGCAAAACCAGTGATTTCCGCCGCCGTCTCGTCGCCATGTCAACGGCCATGATCGGTACGGTGCCGATGTATGACGCCGTCGGCATGCTCGACAAGGAACTGAAGGATATTTCCGTTGAAGAGTTTTTCGATGTCGTGCAGAAACATGCGGAAGACGGCGTCGACTTCATGACGATCCACTGCGGCATGAATCGAAAGACGGCCGAACGGATCAAACGGAATCCCCGTCTGACCAATGTCGTTTCCCGCGGCGGCTCCCTGCTTTTCGCCTGGATGGAAATGAACGATCAGGAAAATCCGTTCTATGAATATTACGACCGTCTCCTCGATATTTGTGAAGAATACGACGTTACCTTGAGCCTCGGCGATGCCTGCCGTCCCGGCTGTACCCATGACGCCACGGACGCCGCCCAGATTGAAGAGCTGATCACGCTCGGCGAGCTGACGAAACGGGCCTGGGAACGGAACGTACAGGTCATGATCGAAGGTCCCGGCCATATGGTGTTGACCGAAATCGCCGCCAATATGAAACTGGAAAAACGGCTTTGCCACAATGCGCCGTTCTACGTTCTCGGCCCCTTGGTAACAGATGTGGCTCCCGGCTATGACCACATCACGAGCGCCATCGGCGGCGCCATTGCCGGTTCCTGCGGCGCCGATTTTCTTTGTTACGTAACGCCGGCAGAACATCTCCGTCTGCCCGATGTCAACGACGTGCGCGAAGGGATTATCGCCGCCCGTATTGCCGCCCATGCCGCCGATCTCGCCAAAGGGATTCCGGGGGCGCAGGATTGGGATGACGCCATGAGCAAGGCCCGTGTCGAAGTTGATTTCGAAACGATGATTTCCCTGGCTATTGATCCCGTGAAGGCGCGTAATTACTATGAATCGAGCACGCCTGAATGTGAAGGAACGTGTACGATGTGCGGCAAAATGTGTCCGGCCCGAACGATGAAAAAAATTCTTGCCGGCGAAGATGTTTCCATCATTTAAAAAAAAACAGAGCCGTCTCTTGATCAAGAGACGGCTTTTTTTATTTCCAGACAAAAAGCAGGGACGTATCGAATTCTCGCTTAAACTGCTTTTTTAACTGCTGCATTTCATAATTTACCGCTTCATGAGAACTGCCCGGATACGTTTCCAAGACGAGAACGATTACCGTATCGGCACTCTCAACGGTAATATCTTTTATGATTTGCTCATATGTCGTATCCGATGCTTCAGCCAGAGCCAAAAAAGTCGAAACCTTTCGAATCATGCGCCACTCTTCTTCGCTCGGTATGTGAACATACCGGTAAGCGCGCATGATCTTACGGCTGATGCCGTGGTGAAAACCGGCGATGAAAGAAGCCACCAACTGTTCCGTCTGCGTCAGTCCGTACAGCGGCGCATGCCCGATCATGAAGGCAGAATGACGGGCGTGACTGTAGTAGTTGATGATTTTTCCGATATCATGCAACTTGGCAGCCGTCGCCAGCAGCTGCCGCTCACGCGGACCGTAGCCGTGCAGAAAAGACAGCTTGTCAAAAAGAAGCAGCGAGACCTTTTCCACCTGATCGACATGCTTGCTGTTGACCGGATCCAAATTGCCGATGACGTTCGCAATGCTGAAGGAAAGGATATTCTCGATATACGGGCTCGGCAGGTGATAGAGGCCCGCATAATGCTCAAAGAACAATCCTTCGCGCAGACCGCAGCCGCTGACGATCAGGCGGTCGCTCTCCGTCAGGGTAAAAATTGCGCTGATCGCAGCGACACCGGCAACGATCAGGTCGGCGCGCTCACTGGAAAGGCCGGGAATCTTTTTCCGATTAACATATGTCCGTTCCGTAACCAGCGCGTATATGGCATCAAAGTTATCTTTGCCGACAACATAGTTATGCAGCGTAGGCAACTCATAATTCGTTGTGCGCTGATCCATTTTGGCAATGGCGCGCGCCGTGCCGCCGACGCCGACAAGGGGCAGGCGTGCATGGGCGAGCCAGGGAATATCGCTCAGCTTTTTACGAATGCAGGTAAGGCATTTTTCCAGCATTTCTCCAGAAACGGTTCCTTGGAGACCGAATTTTTCCGTCAATGTGACGGCGCCGATAGGCACCGATAAGGAGTGTTCCTGTTTTCCGTTTCTGACGAGTGTGAATTCAACGCTGGCGCCGCCGAAGTCAAATAGAATGCAGTCTTTAATATCAATCGTATTGATTACGCCCAAATAACCGAGGTACGCTTCCCGTTCACCGCTGATGATTTTCATTTCGATACCCGTTTGCGTCCGGACCCTCTGCAAGAACGCTTCTCCGTTCTTCGCGCTGCGGACGGCCGCCGTAGCAACGGCAATAGTCGTATCGATTTCCATGACCGAGATAAGATGGCGGTATACAGCCAGACAGGTCATGGCCCGATCCATGCCGGCATTGCTCAATTCACCGGTCTGCATCAGTCCGTGACCGAGACGAATCGATTCTTTTTCCTGATACAGCAGGGAATAGGAGCGATTGTCCTTAATTTCGATCACGACAAAACGGATCGAATTGGAGCCTAAATCAATAATTGCAATTTTTTCCATGGAGCCCCCTCGTTTTCTTTGGTATTACTTTACCTTATAGCTTATTATAACGTACTTGTCAAAAGATTTCACAAAAAATTTACATACATTAAAATCATGACGGCTGAAATTTTCCCGCTTTCATGTATAATAAATATAGAATAGTAACGAGGTGGTTTGTATGGAAGACAGTAAGAAGAACGTGTTCGGCATCATTAGAATAGGCACGGTCAATATGGACTTGAAGATCGTTTCCTATTCGACCTTGGCTGACAGACAGACGATTGAGAACGTTTCCCGTGAAGTTCATTACGGTGAAGAAGTCGTCACAACGCACCGCATCAGTTTTCAGGCGCTGAATGAAATCTGCACGGTGCTCAACGGGTTCAGGCAGCTGCTCCGCGATTATCAGGTGGACGACGTCAAAGTCGTCACGACGACATCGCTCCGCGATGCGGAAAATCAGCTCAATGCGATCGATCAGATCAGGATCCGTACCGGCTTTTCCGTCGATATCGTGCATATGGCGGAAGAAATTTATTACAAGTTTTTCGGTCTTTATTACGATATCGACCAGGGCGCATTCAACTTCGGCCGTAATTCCGTTCTGCTCATGGATATGACGTCGAGCTGTCTGGGCCTGACGTGTTGGAAAAAAGACAAGATACTGTTTCAACAGAATGTGCATATCGGCGCCTTGGGACTGATGGGAAACTTCACGGAAAAAGAGCGCAACGGCATCACCTTTACGACGACGGTGCGCGAATATATTTACGGCACTTTATCGCCTCTCTGGCGCGGTGTGCAGCAGTATGACATTCAATATTTGATTTTATCCGGTCAGGTTGCCGTCCGTCTCGGCCTCTTGATGGGTAAGAAGCTGTACCGCGGCGTCGGTCTGATCGCGGCCCGTGAATTCTGCGATTTCGTCGATTCTTTTTCAGGCATCACGCCATTCAAATTGTGCCGCTATTTTTCGATCAGCGAAAATATGGCAAACGTCCTGATGCCGATCATCATGTTGTATTATGAATTGCTGCGTCACGTGGACGTGCAGATGATCGTCCTGATGGATATGACCTTTACCGAAGGCTATTCCATTCACTATCTGGCATCGAAGCTGAACGATCCGTACCTGACGCGGCAGCGGTGGATGCTGTTGGAACTGGCGCGGGGTATTGCCGTCCGCTATGTATCCGCGCCCGATCATTCTCGGCTCATCGAAGAATTTTGCGCGACGATCTTCAACGCGCTGTTCGGTAAGATCGGGGTCGACAGGATCGGTTGCTATCTCTTGCGTCTGGCGGCCATCATGCATGAATGGGGCAAGTTCGTCAATCTGCGAAAATGTGATGTCTGCGCTTACGATCTGATTCTGACGACCGATCTTTTTGCCATCAGCGATGAAGAAAAAAAGATGGTTGCCAATGTAGCTTATTTTTCTTATTTCGGCAAGGTACAAGAACGTGACGACCGCTTTGCTTCGTTGCAGCCGGAAACGAAGGTCATGGTCGCCAAGCTGGTCGCTATTTTCTGTCTCGCCGACGCCCTTGACAAAGGTCACAACGGCAAGATCAAATCCATTGAGGCCGCGCTGCACGACAACCTGTTGGAAATAGCGTATACGTCGGATTTTGACGTTTCCCTGGAAAAATGGGCCTTTATGAAGATTGTTCCCTATTTTGAAGAAGTGTTCGGCATGACGCCGGTCTTGAAAAGAGGAAGGTAATACAAATGGAAAAAGGAGAAAACTATTTTCTCAATCGGGAGTGCACGTGGATTAATTTCAATGAGCGCGTCATGAAGGAAGCGGCAAAAGCGTCCAATCCCTTATTGGAACAGCTGAATTTCATCGCCATTACGGCGTCCAATCTGGACGAATTCTTCATGATCCGCGTGGCCGGCGTCAAGCACTTGGTGGAAAATGACGTCAAACATATCGATATTGCCGGCATGACACCGCAGGAGCAATTTGACGCCATTGAACAGATGGTTCACCGCCAGGTCGCCGAGCAGTACGGCTATTTATCGCGGATCATGGAACAACTCCAGGCAGAAGGATTGCATTTTATTCACGTTTCCGATTTGGATGAAAAGCAGAGAAAATGGCTGCACAGCCTGTTTGAACGGGAAATTTATCCTGTCGTTACGCCGATGGCCGTCGATTCGAGCCATCCGTTCCCCTTCCTGGCGAGTTTGGGGCTTAATTTAGCCGTCCTCTTGCGTAAACGGGAAGGAGACGGAGAGATCAAGACGGCGATTTTGCCGGTTCCCGTTTCCGTTATTTCCCGTATCATACAAGTTCCGGAAGCGACGGAAGGAAAAGCCTTCCTTTTCTTGGAAGATGTCCTCAGCCATTATGCGGAACAGTTCTTCCTGGGCTGTGAAATACTGGAAGTCGTTCCTTTCCGCGTCACCCGCGACGCCGATCTGGATATCAACGATGATTCCAAAGACCTGCTCCGGGAAGTGGAAAATTCGCTGAAACGGCGAAAAAAAGGCGCCGCCGTCCGTCTCGAATTATGCGAGGCGTCAAGCCGGACGATCCGAAAATTCCTGCAAAGTGAATTGCAGATAGAAGATAAAGATATCTACACGATTCCCGGACCGATTGACTGTAAAGTATTCTTTTCTTTTACGGGCATTGCCGGCTACGATCATCTTCGCTATGCCGAAGCGAAATCGCAGCCTTCCAGCGAGCTTGCCGCCATCGATGCCGCCGACTTTTGGTCGTCCATCGTCAAGCGCGACGTCATGGTCCATCACCCCTACGAAACTTTTGACGTCGTCGAAAATTTTGTCAAACTCGCCGCCGTTGACGCTAATGTATTGGCCATCAAACAGACCTTGTACCGCGTCAGCAGCGATTCGCCGATTATCGCGGCGCTGGCTGAAGCGGCCGAAAACGGCAAGCAGGTAACGGTGCTGATGGAAGTAAAGGCGCGATTCGATGAAGCCAATAATATCCTGATGGCGAAGAAGCTGGAAAAAGCCGGTTGCCATGTCATTTACGGCATTATGGGACTGAAGACCCATTCCAAAATAACCCTTGTCGTACGCCGGGAAGAAGATACGATCCGCCGCTATCTGCATTTGGCGACGGGCAACTACAACGGCAAAACGGCCAAAATCTACACCGATGTCGGCATTATTACAGCCGACACCCTTTTGGGTATCGATGCTTCGGCATTTTTCAATTTCCTCTCCGGTTATTCCGATCCCCCCGAATGGAACAAGCTGGCCGTGGCGCCGCTTAATCTGCGGGAACGGATTTATGAAGAAATAGATCAGGAGATCAATCATGCCAAGAGCGGCAGGCCGGCCAAAATTATTGCCAAGATGAATTCGCTTTTGGATAAGCAGGTCATCGAGCGACTATATGAAGCGTCACAGGCGGGCGTTATCATCGAGCTGATCGTACGCGGCATCTGCGTCCTTCGCCCCGGCATACCCGGCGTCAGCGAGAATATTGCGGTACACAGCATTGTCGGACGCTTTTTGGAGCACAGCCGCCTCTTTTATTTCTACAATGACGGTAAGGAAGACGTCTTCATCTCATCTGCCGATTGGATGCCGCGCAATTTGAACGAACGTGTGGAACTAATGATTCCCGTTGATTTTGAGCCGCATAAGGAACGGATCAAGTATATTTTGCACACTTACTTTCGGGATACGGAAAAAGCATACGACATGCGGTCTGACGGTTCTTACGTCGCCTTGGCGGACAATGATCCGAACAAACGCATCAACGCTCAAGAGATTCTACAGCATGAAGCGGAAGGCGCGGCGCGCAGACAGGATGCCGACGATGTGACCGTTTTGTCATTCGATCGTTAAGATTCTGTCGTTTGACAGGGCATGAGTCCTCTGATACAATTGTGCCGATTGGAGGAATTGCATGCAAACGCGATATTTTAGGCCCATTTCACGGATGTATGCCTTATTGATCGGACTTCTGGCCGTCGTGTTGCTGACCGGGTTCATCGATAAAGGCCGTTCCGTTATAATAGATGCAGACGGGCGACAGGAAACGGTATATACGCATGCCGTAAATGCCGCGGCCCTGCTCAGAGAAGCGAATATTCCCGTTGCCGCCGAAGACGAAGTAGAGCTGTCGACAACAACGCTGGAAGACGGCTCCGTCATAACGATTCGTCGCGCCGTTCCCGTCACGCTCGTTTACAAAGGGGAGAAGCGCCTGGTCGCTACGGGAAAACGCACTGTTGCCGAGGTATTGCCGCAATACGGTTATGATCGGGAAAATTATCGGGCTTACGAAGACGCTAACGGTCCGGTTCAAAAAGATATGACCATTCATATCGGTTCTCTATCGCGCAAAGTAATTACCGAAGATGCCGTCGTACCGTTCGCCATTGAAAGCATTCCCGACGAAGACCTCGGACAGGGAGAAGAAAAGGTTTTACAGCAAGGCGTCAACGGCAGAAAACGGGTACAATCGGCCATTATCAGTCTTGACGGCAAGGCCGTCGGCAGAGAGGTGCTCCATACGGAATTGATTACGGAAATGCAGCCTCTTATCCGACATGTGGGAACAAAGGCTGCGGTAGAGATCAATACCGGTACGATAACGAAGTATTCCAAGGTACTGACAATGGAAGCTACGGCGTATTTGCCGACGGACGGCAACGGCGCGGGCCTGACAAAGTTGGAAACGAGAGCGCGTTATGGCGAAATCGCCGTTGACCCCAATGTTATTCCGCTGGGAACAACTGTTTTTATTCCCGGCTACGGTATCGCGACGGCTGAAGACACAGGCGGCGATATTCTCGGCAACCGCATTGACTTGTGCATGGAAGATTATACAGCCTGCATGGCTTTTGGCAGGCGTACGGTCCTGGTTTACATATTGGAATAAAAAAACAGGCTTTCGACGATGATCGGAAGCCTGTTTTTTCGGCAGTATCGAGCTTGAATCGGCCGGCTTTTCTTCTCCAGCGGCAAATGAATACCGCTTTTCGTTTCCCCTTATTTCTGTACCCAAAGCAACATATTATTTTCAAAGATTGCATTGAGTTTATCCGTGTCTTTTAACCAGGCGAGATAGGAACGGACTGTACTGCCGATAAGCACATATTGTTCAAAATTCATCGTCAAGGCATATGCTGTAAACAGCCGCTGCAAGATTACTTCAAAGCAAAGCGGCTCCCGGCATAAATCAACGATCTTATCTGCAATTTCCCGTACTTTATCAATGTTATATTGCGCCAGATCCGAAATATTCTCCGTTACTGCCGCATGGGCAGGGACAAATATGGTTGCTGTAAGTGATTTTACCATTTCAAGCGTTTTTATGTAAGCCGCCACATCATGGATAAAGCCGATTTGATACTTATCCAATATTTCCCGGCTGGACAGGCAATCAGCAAGAAAAACGACATCGTCAGGCGTTCGGAACCCAACCATGTCAAAGAAATGACCGGGCAAATTAATGATTTCAAAACCTTTGGGCAAGACGTCTTCAGTTAAATACGCTGCATGGCTCTCCTGTGCCAAAAGAAATTTATGTCTGAGGTCTTTACAGGGATAGCCGCCATATAAAAAAGATGGTTCTAAAATCGGATGGTTCGTAAATGCGCAATCAATGCCTGGCGCATAGATTTTACATCCGGTCTGTCCTTGCAAATACTTATTACCGCCAATATGGTCCGCATTGGCATGGGTATTATAAATTGCCCTTAAATTCCAAGCGTTTGCTTCCAATATTTGACGTATTTTACGTCCTGCATCCTTGTCATTTCCGCTGTCAATCAGACAAACATCTCTTTCATTCAGCTTTACCAGCCCTATTTTTGCGGGACTTTGAATGTAATAGCTGTTGTCTGAAAGTGGTATCAATTCATACATGGCGTATTGCCTCCTTTCGTGACTCGGAGAAAAGATGGTATTGTGAACCGCTCCTGTTACTTTGCTGCCTGATCGAAAGAGAGCGTTTTGTTTGTACTTAATTATACTACGAATATTATCACATATAAGCATGAAAAACCAACGATTCCTTCGGCATCATACACAGGTTACGTGTAAGGCGTCAAATATGTGTTACCTTATGGAGAAAGGGAAAAACGATAAGACTCAAAAGAGGAATTTTAGTGTAAAGGAATTTTCGCGAACCGCAACACACCAGGACATCGATCCGTACCTTAAAATCGAGATAAAAAACAGCTTGTTTGCCTGTCTCTGCTGTGCTATAATATGAAAGGTTAAAAATACACACGTACCGTCGAGTCTGCTGCTGTGCCGTACAGCTTACGGTAAATGCGGGCAATGACCGGACAGAGGACAAACAGGAGGAATGAACGAATGGCAGTAGTATCTATGAAACAATTATTGGAAGCAGGTGTCCACTTCGGACATCAGACACGTCGCTGGAACCCGAAAATGGCTCGGTTCATTTTCACGGAACGCAACGGCATTTACATTATCGATTTGCAAAAGACGGTCAAGAAAATGGATGAAGCATATAATTTCGTCCGTGATCTGGCTGCGCAAGGCGGTTCCGTTTTATTCGTAGGCACCAAGAAACAGGCGCAGGATTCCATTAAAGGTGAAGCCGAACGTTGCGACCAGTTCTATGTAAACGAACGTTGGCTCGGCGGCATGTTGACTAACTTCCAGACTATTGAAAAACGTGTAAAGCGCTTAAAGGCTTTGGAAAAACAAGCTGAAGACGGCACTTTTGACGTGTTGCCGAAAAAAGAAGTCATTTTACTGAAACATGAAATGGAAAAGCTTCAGAAATATCTTGGCGGTATCAAGGAAATGAAGAAGCTGCCTGACGCACTTTTCATCATTGATCCGAAAAAAGAAGAAATTGCCGTAGCTGAAGCCCGTAAGCTTCACATTCCCATTATCGGCACTGTTGATACAAACTGTGATCCCGACGTAATCGATTATCCGATTCCGGCAAATGACGACGCAATTCGCGCCGTGAAATTGCTGACCGGCAAGATTGCCGACGCCGTACTGGAAGGCCGTCAGGGCGAACAGAATGAAGCGGCTGCTGCAGAAGTCGAAGAAGCAACGGAAGAAAACTGAGCGGCGCGTTCGTGAATTGAATGTATGAAAAAAGGTAAGGAGTGTTCCATTCCTTACCTTTATTAAACTGGATAGTTACTATCATTATTACTCATCATTAGGAGGAATCGCTCAATGGCTATTACAGCAAGCATGGTAAAGGACTTAAGAACAAAAACGGGAGCAGGCATGATGGATTGCAAAAAGGCGCTGGCCGCAACTGACGGTGATATGGACAAGGCCGTTGACTTTTTGCGAGAAAAAGGATTGGCTGCCGCCGCGAAAAAAGCTGACCGCATTGCTGCCGAAGGTCTTGTTTATTCCTACATTCACGGCAACGGCCGCATCGGCGTTCTCGTCGAAGTAAACTGCGAAACCGACTTTGTTGCGCAAACAGACGGCTTCAAAGATCTCTGCAAGGATATTGCCATGCAGATTGCAGCCGCCAATCCGTCCTATTTGAAACGTGACGAAGTTCCTACTGAAGTGTTGGAACACGAAAAAGAAGTTCTCCGCCAGCAAGCGTTGAACGAAGGTAAGCCGGAAAAGATCGTTGAAAAGATGATCGTCGGCAGAATCGAAAAATATTACAAGGAAAATTGCCTCTTGGATCAGGAATTCATCAAAGATCCCGATAAGACGGTAACACAGATTATCAATGAAAACATTGCCAAGATCGGTGAAAAGATAGACGTTCGTCGTTTCACGCGGTATGCGCTGGGTGAAGGTTTGGAAAAACGGAACGATGATTTTGTTTCCGAAGTAATGGCTCAAGCTAAATAAGACATTAATAAGAGAACACCCTATCGTGTTCTCTTATTTTCTAAGCGGACAAAAGCGATTGGGAAACAGGGAGGCTCCACGTATGAAAAGAGAATTTAAACGAATCGTCTTAAAGTTGAGCGGAGAAGCGCTGGCAGGGACACAAGGCTACGGCATTGACCCGATGACGGTCGAAACGATTGCCGATGATATTGTCGCTGTCACCAAACAGGGCATCCAGGTGGCGATCGTCGTCGGCGGCGGCAATATTTGGCGCGGTCTTTCCGGCAGCGCCAAAGGAATGGATCGGGTGTCCGCCGATTATATGGGTATGTTGGCTACGGTAATGAACTCATTGGCCCTGCAGGATGCATTGGAAAAAAAAGGCGTAGCTACACGCGTCCAGACAGCGATCAATATGCAACAGGTAGCTGAACCGTACATCCGTCGCCGTGCCATTCGTCATATGGAAAAAGGGCGCGTCGTTATTTTCGGCGCCGGTACGGGCAATCCTTATTTTTCGACAGATACGACAGCGGCTCTTCGCGCTGCGGAAATTGAAGCCGATGCCATCTTAATGGCAAAAAAATTCGTTGACGGCGTTTACGACAGTGATCCGAAAGTAAATCCAGACGCTAAGAAGTTTTCTCATCTTTCGTATTTGGAAGTAATCAAGCGCGAATTGGGGGTTATGGATGCTACGGCCACAACGTTGTGCATGACTAATGATATCCCTATCCTCGTTTTCAGCATCGACATTCCGGGGAATATTGTCAATGCGGCGAGAGGCAAAGAAATCGGCACCTTAGTCGACAAAGAAGACTAAAAGCAGTATGATATAGCTATACCAATTCATTGAAGGAAGTGATCCGCTATGGACGTCAAAACATTACTGACAACGCATGAAGAAAAAATGGATAAAACGATTGAAGCGTTGAAACGCTCACTGGCTTCGATCCGCACAGGCCGCGCCAGCACATCTCTGTTGAATCGCGTCAGCGTCGATTACTACGGTACGGCAACACCGGTAAACCAGGTCGCCAACGTCTCGGCGCCGGAACCGCGTCTGATCACTATCGTGCCGTGGGAACGGAATATGCTCGGTCCGATCGAACGGGCAATCTTGAAGTCCGATCTCGGCCTGAATCCGAATAACGACGGTACCATGATCCGCTTGGAAATTCCCCAGTTGACGGAAGAACGCCGAAAAGAATTGAGCAAAAAGGTAAGCAAAGAAGCGGAAGATGCCAAAGTGGTTATCCGCAATATCCGCCGCGACGGCAACGATGCCATCAAAAAGCTGGAAAAGCAAAAGGAAATTACGGAAGATGAAAGCAAGGAAGGTCAGACGAACATCCAGAAGCTGACAGATAAGAAAATCAAGGCCGTCGACGAAATTAAGGAAAAGAAAGAAAAAGAAGTTATGGAAGTATGATTGCGATAGAACAGCTTATTGGCATGCCCCTTGGGTATGCCAAATCTGTATTGGAAAGAGAATCCGTAGCCTATGTTGTAGAAAAAACGGAATCGAAAAGTCGCTTTTTCATCTGTGATCCGACTCTCGTTTACGTTATTCGCGTACGCCGCAAGGCGAATGTCGTTTATCTCTTGGTCAACGAGAGCCTGAAAAGAAGCGACTCAGTTCGTAAGGCTATGGAAAGGAGATATAATTCATGATTCCGAAGATATTTTCGAAAGATCGCAAGACAGACGGGACAGCGAATCTCGATAAGGCGAATATTCCCAGACATGTCGCTATCATCATGGACGGCAACGGACGCTGGGCGAAACGGAAGGGCTTGCCGCGCAGTGCCGGACACTATGCCGGCGCCAAAACGTTGAAGCGTATCGTCTTGGCCGCCGATGAGCTGGGTATTAAAGTCCTCTCTGTATACGCGTTTTCAACGGAAAATTGGAAACGGCCACAGGCGGAAGTGGACTATATTATGGAGCTCATGCACTCCTATTTAAGTCAAAATCTTCTGGAATTGAAAGAAAACAATGTACGCCTTCGTTTTATTGGAGATATGAGCCGTCTGTCAGATAAACTGCGTGCCGTTTTTATCCGATCCGAAAATGATATGAAGGACAATACGGGCCTGATCCTCAATGTTGCAGTCAATTACGGCGGCAGACTGGAAATCACGCAAGCCGCTCGTCAATTAGCGGCCGACGTAGAAGCCGGTAAGCTGTGCGCAGCTGCAATAAGGGAAGAAGATTTGGCGGCAAGGCTGTATACGGCTCCGGAAAATGACGTCGACCTGTTGATCCGCCCCGGTTCAGACAGCCGCGTCAGCAATTTTTTGTTATGGCAGATGGCTTACGCCGAATTTTGGTTCACACCGCTCAGCTGGCCGGATTTTACCAAGGATACGCTGATCGATGCCGTATTGGCATATCAAGGTCGTGAACGGCGTTTCGGCGGCTTGAAATAAAGGAGGCCGAAACTTGTGTTAACACGTCTTGCAACGGGATTTATCGGCGGAGCCCTGGCGATTTTTATCATCTATGAAGGTAATTGGCTTTTTTTTCTGATGATTCTGCTTTTGGCCTTATTGGGCTGGCATGAATTTGACGGATTGGCGCGCAAGCTGAAAGGACAAATTCCTGTAAAGGTGATGTCTCTTTGGCTGGTTTTATATTTTACGGCATTTTGGTTCTCCAATACGAAAGGAACCGTATTGCTCACCGCTTTCGCGTTCACCTGGTTTATGCTGCGCATGGTCTTCCGCTATGGCCGGTTGAAGCCTTCTGATTCCGCCTTGGGCTGTTTCGGGCTGCTTTATGTTACAATCGGCTTTTCCGCGATGCTGGCCATTCGTGAAGGCATGGTCGGTTCTTACCTGACCGCAGCGTTTTCGGAACCGCAGCTCCAACCGGGGCGTTTTCTGTTCTTTCTTCTGATCTTCTCTACCTGGGCCAGCGATACCTTTGCTTTCTTCGTCGGCAAAGCGAAGGGGAAGACGAAGCTTTGCCCCGCGATCAGTCCCGGAAAAACCAGGGAGGGGGCCTTGGGCGGTTTTATCGGAACCGTCGCCGTCGCGCTTTTTTGTGCGGCAATCGGCCATTTCTCACTGCTTCACGGCTTTGTCATCGGCCTGATCATTGCCGTCATGGCTCCGTTGGGAGATCTGGCGGAGTCGATCCTGAAGCGAAGCGCTGCCGTCAAAGATTCCGGCTCTCTGATTCCCGGACACGGCGGCGTGCTGGATCGCTTTGACAGTTTACTTCTGGCGGCGCCGGCTGTTTATGCATACTTGATATTGATCGCTTAGACTTTCCGTCAGAAAGGACCATTCTCTTGGGTATAACAATAGGAGCGACCATTTTCGTGTTCAGCGTTATCGTTTTTGTACATGAATTTGGTCATTTTATCACGGCCAAGATGACGGGTATGCAAGTCGATGAATTTGCTATCGGTTTTGGCCCCAAGCTTTTCAGTTATCAATACGGACCGACGGTATATTCTCTGCGCGTTATTCCGTTGGGCGGTTTTAATCGAATCGCCGGCATGACGGAAGAAGAAGCGTTAAACGAACGATCGTTTTTGAACAAGCCTATCTTATCTCGCCTGATCGTCATTGCTGCCGGTGCGTTCATGAACTTTGTCCTGGCTGTTTTTATTATTTGGGGACTGATGTTCGCTGTCGGTACAACGGAGGTTTCGCAGGAGCCGATTGTCGGTTCCGTCATGACCGACTCCCCGGCAGCGCAAAACCGGCTGCAGCCGGGCGATCGAATCCTCTCCATCGGCTCCGACAAGATTACGAAATGGGCAGATATTTCATCGGCCGTAGATAAACATGTCCATGATATTATCCCCGTCGTCATCGAACGGGAGGGAACGAGAATGACCGTTTCCATGATCCCCAAGACCGATGAGCAAAGTAAACGGGCGCTGCTGGGAATTACGCCGACGGTCACGCGACAGGAGCACGGATTTTTCGAGTCTGCCGGACTCGCTGTTCGCCGGACGGGAGAAATCTGCTATATGATGCTTGACGGTTTATATCGCATGGTGACCGGAACGGCAAAGGCTGAATTGGCAGGACCGCTCGGCGTAGCACAATTAGCCGGTCAGGTTGCTTCTTTGGGCTTTGTCAATTTGCTTATGTTCACGGCATTTCTCAGTATCAACTTGGGAATTTTAAATTTACTGCCCATTCCCATGCTTGACGGAGGTTATTTGATCCTGATTCTCCTGGAGGGGATCATGCGGCGGCGGCTGCCCGAAAAGGCCTTGTACTACATTCAGGTTGTCGGCATTGCCATTCTCGGCTCGTTGTTTGTCTTTGCCATGCTTCAGGATATCAGTCGTTTTTAGGAAGGATTGCTGATGATAAGGAGAAGAAAATCGCTGCCTGTACATGTCGGCAGTGTGATAATCGGCGGCGACGCGCCGATTTCCGTACAAACCATGTCGACAGTCAATCCTGTCGATACGGACGCCGCCGTTGCCGACGCGAAACGTTTGGCGGCTTGCGGAGCCGAGATCATCCGTTTCGCCGTTCCCAATATGGCGGCGGCAACGGCGCTGAAAAAATTGACAATGCAGCTGTCTGTCCCTCTGGTGGCAGATATTCATTTCGATTATCGCCTGGCCCTGGCAGCCGTGGAAAGCGGAATCGCCGCCTTACGGATAAACCCCGGCAATATCGGCAGTGAAGATAACGTCGTCGCCGTCGTGGAGAAAATAAAGCCCCATGGCATTCCCATTCGGATCGGTATCAATTCCGGTTCGTTGCCTGACGATATTCTGGCTGCCGACGGCGGCCATCCGACAGCATCAGGCATGCTGGAAGGCGCATTGCGCCATATACGCATATTGGAAAAAATGGATTATCGTCAAATAGTCATTTCCTTGAAATCTTCTGACGTACCGTTGATGATTGAAGCCTATCAGACTTTGGCGGAAAAAGTTCCTTATGCCCTGCATCTGGGCGTAACCGAGGCCGGATTGGCCCAAACGGGAACGATCCGTTCGGCCGTCGGCATCGGTACCCTGCTGTACAACGGAATCGGCGATACATTGCGCGTTTCCTTGACCGCCGATCCTGCTGAAGAGATCAAAGTCGGACAGGAAATCTTGACGTCCCTGGGATTGCGCCGTTTCGGTCCGACACTGATTTCCTGTCCAACCTGCGGCAGAACGCAAGTCGGCTTAATCGCCTTGGCAAAGGCCGTGGAAGAAAGGCTGAAAAGCATATCACAACCGATTAAGGTAGCTGTCATGGGCTGCGTTGTCAATGGACCGGGTGAAGCCCGTGAAGCCGATTTCGGCATTGCCGGAGGACAGGGGATGGGGATCGTCTTTTCTCACGGAACCGTTTTGCAGACAGTCAAGGAAGCCGACCTGGTAGATACGCTGTTTGCAGAAATTAATACGTATATAGCAAAGGAGTCATAATCACATGTTAGCTTCAAAATTATACAGTCCGACACTGCGTGAAATCCCGTCAGATGCCGAAGTCGTCAGTCACCAGTATATGCTGAAAGCCGGTATGCTCAGAAAAAACGGCGGCGGTATTTATACGTTCCTGCCCCTTGGGCGTCGCGTCATTCGCAAGATAGAGGCTATTGTCAGAGAAGAAATGGACAATACCGGTTCACAGGAAATCATGATGCCGATCATGCAACCTGCGGAAATCTGGCACGAATCCGGTCGCTGGAGCGCTTACGGACCGGAAATGTTCAAACTTGAAGACCGTCATCATAATCAATACTGCCTCGGTCCTACACACGAGGAACTGATCACGACGTTGGTGCGTAATGAACTTCGTTCCTATAGACAGATGCCGCTTATTCTGTATCAGATGCAGAACAAATACCGCGACGAGATCCGCCCCCGTTTCGGTTTGATGCGGAGCAGGGAGTTCGTCATGAAGGATGCATATTCTTTTGACGTCGATGAAGCAGGAATGCATAAAAGTTACGAATTAATGTACGATGCGTATATGCGCATTTTTGACCGCTGTGGCCTTCAATACAAGCCTGTTCAGGCCGACTCGGGGCAGATCGGCGGCAGCCGTACGCACGAATTTATGGCCTTTGCCTCTGCCGGCGAAGCCGACGTCGTGACCTGCAAACACTGCGATTTTGCAGCAAATGTGGAAAAGGCGGTTCCCGGAACATTGACGACAGCAAAAGAAGAGCCGCAGCCATTGGAAAAGATTGCCACGCCAAACTGTTCGACAATAGAAGATCTGGCCGCATTCATGAAGATCCCCGTCGAAAAAACGATCAAGGCCGTAGCTTTCGTCGTAGATGAAGATAAAATAGTCCTCTGCATGGTACGCGGAGACCATGAAGTGAATGATGTCGTTATTCAGCATCTTGTCGGCGGTAATACGATTGAACCGGCCAATGAAGATGATCTGAAGGCCCACGGCCTGCAGCCGGGATACATGAGTCCCATCAATGCCGACACCCCTGATAATGAAAAATTTTTCGTTTTTGTCGACCCGACAGCGATGAATGTCTGCAACGGCGTAACCGGCGCTAATGAAGCGGGATATCATTTTACCAATGTCGATCCGCAGCGTGACTTTAAATCCGTTCAGGTAGAAACGATCCGCATGATCACGCAACGCGACGTCTGTCCTGTCTGCGGCGGCGAAATCGAATTTGCCCAGGGGATTGAAGTCGGGCAGGTTTTTGAATTAGGTACGAAATATTCGGACTCCTTACAGGCTACCTTCCTCGATCAAAACGGTAAAGCCAAACCATACGTCATGGGAAGTTACGGTATCGGCGTCACCCGTACAATGGCCGCAGCCATTGAACAGTATCATGATGACAAGGGTATTATCTGGCCTGCCGCTATCGCTCCTTATGAAGCCGTTATCGTGCCGGTCAGCACTAAAGACGAAGATATGGTGAAAATTGCCGAAACTTTATATGCTGAAATAAAAGCGCTCGGCGTTGAAGTCGTGCTCGACGATCGAAACGAACGTGCCGGCGTTAAATTTAATGACGCCGATCTCATCGGCTATCCTGTTCGTCTTACGGTCGGTAAGAAGAGTGCCGCTGAAGGCACTGTCGAACTGAAAGTACGGCGAACCGGCGAAGAAAAAGTAATCACCATTGCAGAAGCGGCGGCCAGGACGTGCGCCGTTATCGGCGATCTGAAAAGCAAAAACATGTGATCTTAAAGAAGCGCAAGGATAAGCTGAGCTTGTTCTTGCGCTTCTTTTACGTAATCAAGGACGGTGGAAGTATGAACATGGAATTGTTTCCTACGAAAAGCGAATTGGAAGAGGCGACACGTAAAGCGACGGGAATCAATAAAACGGCAGTATTGGCTATGATCAGTATCAGTCAAGCTGCTGAAGAAATACGGACGACACTGGGAAAAACGCTGGAAAGCCAATATCGGCTTTCAGAGGGGAAACTGCACATCCTTTTGCTCCTTTATCGCCAGAAAAGCGGACTGTCTCCTTCTTCGTTGGCAAAAAAGAGCGGAGTGACGAAGGCCACGGTCAGTGTAATGATTGGCCGCATGAAAAATGAAGGGTTAGTAAGCGAAAAAGAAAATGGGATAGACAGAAGAGGGAAGCAAATCGCCTTAACCGAGTCAGGTCGAATTTACGTGGACTATGTACTGCCGCAATATTATTTGCGTTTGTCACAGATGATGAAAAATTTGACGGAAGAAGAACAGAAGATCCTGTTGTCTCTGCTCCATAAGTTAATTTAAATCACATTTTAAATAATTAGTTAGCTAACTATATTAATATTTTTACAGTAACTAAGACTTTATCTTTCTTTTTGTATTATTAGGCTGAAGAAAGACTATATTCTTTCGTTAATTTTTCTATCCGTTGAAAAGGAAAGTTACGCTGTTACAATCTTTTCATTTTCATATTACTGAATTTTAATCCTTTTTTAATCCTCGTTTCACCGTCTTTTAATCTTTCCATGAGACAATGAGAGAAGAAAAGTGCTGAAACGAGGTGTGTTCATGTTAAAGAAACAAGCTGAAACGGTTGTGACGGCAAAGCGAAAAGGCAGAGAGACTCTTTTGAAACTGTGCAGAGAAGGCGATCTTCTTTTGGAACGATCCTTTTCCTGCAACATACAGTGTGAAAGCAGCTTACGGCAAGCTGTCAGCGTCTACGAAAAAGCGCTGGCATACGCACGGGAAAGTGAACGCAGACTTGTCCTCGCGCCCTTGGCAAAGGCGTATTTCAGGGGGTATTTCACAAAAGCTGCCGCCCGTTCTTATCAAAATCACCAGTGGGCTCAACAGGCCATACCGTATTTTCGTGAATTAATCGCTTCCGACGTTACCGTCACCGTACTGTATCGTTTCGCGCTCCTGCTGTATCGGGACGCTCACGATTTTACCAATCCCGAACCTTTTCAGCAAAAAAAACGACAACAGCAGGAAGCGTACGCCATATACGATCGTACCATCAGGACGGTTAAAGCATTGCCGCAGGAAGAAAAAGCCGATTTCGCCGGCATTTACGTCAGATCGTGTTACGGCTTGTGCCGCAGCGGCTTGGAATTGCTGCCGCAGCGCTCCCTTATCGGTGACGAATGCAGACTTCTCTTTCCCCGTCTGGTGTCGGACAACCGGGATCAAGAGGGCCGAACCGCTCTGTTCAAGCGTTGTTATGAAGCGATTGATACGGCACGCCGAGAAGAAAAACTGCCGCGTAAAGTCATAGATTTGCAGCGTTTGATAAGTCAGGAACAGTCCTTTGAACAAGCTTGGGACATCTACTACCTGCTGGGAAAGTTATTTGATTACGGTTGGCAATATGATCTTCACCCGCATAAAAATGCTGCATATGACGCTGCCTTAAAATATTATCATTACGCCGCATCCTTCGATCTCCTGCGACGCCGTTCCGGCCGTAGTGTTCACGGCTTTTTCTATATGTACGAATCGCTTTTGCTGATGACACTCCGTGGCAGAGATCTTGATAAATACCGCTACCTTTGGAAGACGTACGAAATGGAGCAGCTTTTGCCGCAACCGCACCGCGATCTGCTGAATGCCCGCTTCCACATCATCAACGACGAATGCGAAAGAGCGGCAGCGCTGCTGTTGCCTTACGCCAAAAAAACGCCGCAACAGGCGGGACTGTCGCCGCGCAAGGCGACGGCGCTGCTGGACATCATTACGATCATCCGAACAGCGTCGTTGAAAAAGCTGCGCGGCACTTACAAGCCCTATCAATTCGTATGGCTTCATAAAATCCGAGACTATGTGCAAAAAAAAGAAGCCGTCAGCTGACAGCTTCTTTTGGCTCAATCCTTTACAGGAAAATGTATTTCCCGATAAACAGAATCGCCAGAATATACATTAAAATACTGATTTTATCACGACGGCCTGTACAGAAATTGATCACTACATACGAAATGACGCCGAAGGAAATGCCTTCTGAGATACTGTAACAGAAGGGCATGGCGATAATGGCAATGTAAGCAGGAATGGATTCCCTCAGATCGTCAAAGGCAATACCGGTTACTGCAGTGAGCATGAGGAAGCCGACGATAACCAGAGCCGGAGCCGTAGCGAAAGCGGGGATTGCCATGAAGAACGGCGACAGAACCAGAGAAAGAGCGAAGAAGATAGCTACAAAGACGGCGGTCAGGCCGGTCCGTCCGCCTTCACTGACACCGGTAGCGCTTTCGACGTAAGTCGTCGTCGTGCTGGTTCCCATTAAAGCGCCGAAGGTCGTTGCAAAAGCATCTGCCAACAAGGCCCCTTTAATACGGGGAAGTTTGCCTTCGCTATCGAGCATATCCGCTTTGGAAGAAACGCCGATCAGAGTTCCCAAGGTATCGAAAATATCGACGAAAAGAAAGGCGAACATGACGACGAAGAAGTCGATGCTGAACATATTGCTGAAATCCAGCTGTCCCAAAATAGGCGACAGGCTTGCCGGCATAAATGCGGCGGCGCCGGCTGAAAGATTGGGGATGACGCTGTACATATGCATTTCCGGATTAGGAACGTACAGGCCCGTCATTTCACAAATGATACCGAGAATCCACGTAAACAGGATGCCCCAAAGAATATTGCCGCGTACTTTTCTGACCATCATAATCGCCGTAAAAATGATGCCCGCCATAGCCAAAAGCACTGTGATGCCCGTTGTCTGAAAGGTTCCGGCGGCAACCGATTGCTTAAAGGAAAAGAGTGATATCTTCGTAGCCGGGTTGGCAACAATGATCTGCGCATTTAGAAGCCCGATCAAAGCTATAAATAAGCCGATACCGGCGGAAACGGCTTTTTTCAGGTTCATCGGAATGGCGTTAAAAAGGGCTTCGCGAATATTGGTGAGAGAGAGAATGACAAAAATAATACCTTCTACAAAAACTGCCGATAATGCCATTTGCCAAGAATACCCCATTTGCAACACGACTGTATAAGCGAAAAAAGCGTTCAGCCCCATACCGGGAGCCAGTGCAAAGGGATAATTAGCCAAAACGGCCATCAGCAACGTTCCCAGACAGGATGCCAGCGCTGTCGCCGTAAGTACGGCGCCCTTGTCCATGCCGGCACCGCTCAGGATAGTAGGATTGACAGCCAAAATATAGGCCATCGTCATGAACGTCGTGATTCCTGCCAACAATTCGGTTTTGACCGATGTTCCGTTTGCCTGCAAATGGAACAATCGATCCAGAAATCCTTCTTTGTTCTCCATTGTATCAACTCCTCAGCAGAATAAAATGACCAGATAATATAATAATATAATCATTACAATTCCTTGTAAATACTGACCTCTTCTTTTTTGTAAAAAGAAAGATCTTCACTCCACAAGAAAGCGAAAAACTGCGCGGCTGAAGCGGATGACCTGTCTTCGGCCGTGCAGTTCTGCAGACACATGAATAAGGAAATTATCGGAAGTCCCGGCCCGTCAATAACTGATAGGCTTCTTTGTATTTTTCAATCGTTTTGTCAATAATATCCTGCGGCAAGAGGTAATCGCTATCCGGATGTGCCTTCAACCAGTCGCGAACAAATTGTTTGTCGTAAGAAGGCTGCGATTTACCGGCTTCATAGCCTTTGAGCGGCCAAAAGCGGGAACTGTCAGGCGTCAGCATTTCGTCACCCAAGACGATCTGCCCTTCTTCATCAAGTCCGAATTCAAATTTCGTATCGGCAATAATGATGCCGCGGGAAAGCGCATAATCTGCGCATTTTTTATAAAGGGCAAGTGTGTAGTCACGAATTTTTTCGGCATATTCACGCCCTTTTCCGGGGAATTCTTTTTCTAAATATGCAATCCCCTGTTCTAAGGAGACGTTTTCGTCGTGATCACCGATTTCCGCCTTGGTGCTCGGCGTAAAAATCGCTTCCGGCAATTTTTGTGATTCACGCAGACCTGCCGGCAGCGTAATGCCGCAGACCGTGCCGTTTTCTTGATAGCTTTCCCAGCCGCTGCCGGTAATATAACCGCGAACGATACATTCCATAGGAATCATGGTCAATTTTCGGCATTTCATGCTGTTTCCCGCAAATTGTTCCTGTTGGAAAAATTCAGGCATATCGGCAGTATCTACTGAAAGCATATGGTTCGGCAAGATATCCTTGGTAAAATCAAACCAGAATTTTGACATTTGCGTCAAGATAGCGCCTTTTTGTGTGATCTTGTTTTTTAAGATATGGTCGAATGCAGAAATTCGATCCGTTGCCACCATGATGATGCTGTCACCGGCATCATATACTTCACGCACTTTCCCGGATTTATACGGTTTGTATTCTTTCATCTTCATGCCTCCAGTAAAAAATTATAAACTTATGATTCTTCCTTATCATATCACATTTTCCGTACAGCGTCGATAACGACAAAAGCACGGGGAAAGGGCTAGGTTGGTCTTGTTTCGCTCGCGCCCTATTCATGCGTACAGGGCTTCGTAAAACGGCAAAAGGTTACCGGCCCATACGGACGCCAGATTTTGCCAAATAAAAAACACGGCCTCCTGCAAGGAAAAGCCGCGTTTTCTGAAAATAAAAACGACGTATCGTTTATCGTAATGTTACAAGGTAGTCCGGCGTCGGTCAATACAGGCGGAAAACGCCGATAACCTTGCCGAGAATCTTACAGTTACGCGTGTAGATGGGTTCATAGGCATCATTTTCCGGCTGCAGACGAACGCAGTCCTTTTCCAAATAGTAGCGCTTAACCGTCGCTTCATCTTCAAGCATGGCCACGACAATCTCGCCGTTTCGCGCCAGATCCTGTTTTCGCACAATAAGCCAGTCGCCTTCCAGTATACCGGCATCGCGCATACTGTCGCCGCGAACGGTCAGCATAAAGCAGTCGTCATCGCCGATAAATTCGGCAGGAAAGGGGTAGACATCTTCAATAACTTCTTCCGCCAGAACGGGAACGCCGGCGCGCACCTGGCCGACGATAGGGACGGGAACAACTTTTTTTGACCGCCACGAACCTTCATCGAGCAACTCGATGGTACGGTTTTTGGAAGAACCGCGACGAATCAGACCGTTTTCTTCCAGACTTTTCAAATGAGAATATACGGTCGCCGTAGAACTGAGACCGACGGAACTGCAAATTTCACGAATCGAAGGCGGATAGCCGTTCTGATGGACACAACTGCGGATATATTCCAGAATCTGACGTTGCCTGTGATTTAAGAGTTTTTCATTATTCAGCATATTGATCTCACTCCTATATAGTGTATCTTTATTATACGGTGTTGCAGGAGAAAAAGCAAACATTTGTTTCATTTACCTTGACAAGAACATATGTTCGGCGATATAATAATCACAGCCACCAAACAATTGTTTGCAAAACATCTGTTCTCTTTGCTGGGAGTGATCTGCTATGAAAAAATCACCAAAAAAACGCGGCACCGTACGGCGCCTTCGCTATATCGCTTTATTCTTCGTTTTAGCCGCCGCCTTCATGCAGGCAGGTTGGAGTTATTATGCCGATAAGGATTACGTAGCCGTTCGGGTCGAAGAGGGAGATACGATCTGGAAATTGGCTTCTTCCGTGGCCGAACCGGGAAGCGATATACGCAGCCAGGTCTATGCCATCGTGGAAGCCAACCATTTGTCTCATTCCGAAGATATCCGCCCCGGACAGATTTTGCAGATTCCCGTAGAAAAGGGAACGGCAGCAGCGGCCAAAGCAAAATTTTCACATTGACAGTAAGCCGGAAACAGCCTTCATCAAAAAAGATGAAGGCTGTTTTTTAGGTATCACCGGTAATTTTTAAGATCGGATTATCAATCAGACTGTCCGCCTCATCAATATAACGCCGCAGAACAGCTTGGGATTTATGACGCGTCTGACGCATAATCTGCCGCTCCTCCACGCGATGTTGTGCCGCCGAGGTAGCAAAACCGTGACGCAGGCTGTGCGCGCCATATTCGGCGGGATCCATACCGACGACAGCGACATAGTGTTTGACGAGCAAGGCAATCGCCTTGTCGGAAATACGAGTCTTGCGGATGCCGCGTCCCTTTGTAAAACCGCGGAAAACAGGCCCCGTCGTAATGCCGCTGACTGCAAGCCAGTGTTTTAAAGCCGTAACGGCGCAAATATCCGTATCCTTAATGACGGGTATCGCAATGCGCTGTCCTTGTCCCAAATGATCGGTTTTCGATTTCCGCAAGGTAATGACCAAGCCCAAACGCTGGAAACGCAAATCTTCAACGTCAAGTCCGGCGATTTCGGACCGGCGCATGGCGCCGAAAAAACCGATCAGAAGAATGGCCTTATCACGGGCAATTTGCAGTTCATCGCCGTCAACAGCTGCCGTCATCTCTCGGATATCGTCATAGAGAATCGGCATTTTCCCCTGTTGCAGCGTACCTTTCATGCGCTTAATACCGCGCAACGCGTTTTTCACCATAGGGAACCGACAGGGATTATCTTTGACCCCCGCTGCCTCATAGTTCTCCGTCAGCGCGCTGATACGTCTGGCAACAGTATTCGCCTTGGCGTTATCAGCCAGATCGTTAATATAATTGACGATCGTTTCGGGAGCAGCAGGAAAGGCATATGTTTCATGCTGCACACACCAATCATAAAAATCGTCCCAGTCCGACGCGTAGGCATCCAACGTATGGGCCGAACGGGAAATGGAAATACTCTGGCGAGATTTATCGGACAACTTCTCATTTGCCGCCAATACGTCTGCCTGACCGATATAGAAATCTTTAGGTGGTCTGTCCATCGTAACCTCACCTCCCCGTATATCCGCTGCGAATCCGGCACCATAGCCGTACATCCGCATGACAACCGGCGGCGCTTCAGCAGCGCAACATGGCGCGGCAAAGTTTTCGCACCGCTTCGTCGATCCGGGTTTCTTCTAAAGTAGAATAATTAATGATAAATGTATGTTCCCGCTGTGAAAGGGGATTGAAATAATATTGCGAAAGACTTGTCAGACGCAAACCTTCTTTCCGGCAACGTTCGATGACCTGAGCGTCAGCGTCTTCAATATCCGCTTGAAGAAGAAAATGCAGCCCTGCACTGGCTTCAATAATTTCCGTCTTTTTTGACAACGGGCTTCGTTTCAAGGCCCGGATCAAATGATCGCGTTTATGTCGGTAAGCTGTCCGTACATGATTCAAATGCCGTTCGAAAAAGCCGTCGCCCATGAACCGGGCCAGCGTATATTGTTCGAAATTGGAAACGGTACAGGACAAGAAGCCAAGCTTTTCCTTAAACGGCAACACCAACTCCGGCGGCAATACGAGATAGCTGATACGGATCGTCGGAGATAAGCTTTTGGAAAAGGTATTCATATAGATAACCTTGCCGGAAGCATCAATGCTGAATAAGGTCGGAATCGGCCGGCCCGTAAAACGAAATTCACTGTCATATTCATCTTCCAAAATATGGCGACCGTCACATTCGTTGGCCCAGCTGAGCAATTCGTAGCGCTTGGCAATGGGCATAATCAGCCCCGTAGGAAACTGATGCGACGGGCTGATGTGAACGACGTCGGCCAGCTGTCGCCGCACATCGGCCATTTTGATACCGTCATCGGAAACGCCGGCGTAAACGCAGGCGGCATTGTTGTACGCGTAGATCATGCGCATTTTGGCATAACCGGGATCTTCCAGACAATATACCCGTTCCGGCCCGAAGAAACGAATCAGGAGACCATACAGGTATTCCGTACCGGCGCCGACGATGACCTGTTCGGGCTCGACATACATGCCGCGAAAATGGCGCAGATGATCACAAATGGCCAGGCGCAGCGCGAGCGCGCCGCCGGCAGGAGTACAGCGCACCAGCTGCTCCTGCTCTTCAGCCATGACCGCGCGCATCGTCTTTGTCCAGGCGGCGAAAGGAAACATTTCGGGCTGAATTTCATTGGAAACAAAATCGGCAAAATAAACCGTTTCTGCCGTCTTTGTCACCGGCAGCGACTGCGGCGCGCGTCGCTGACTGATTCTGCCATGATTCGAAAATGGGGAAACATAAAATCCTTTTTTTGCTACAGAATAAATATATCCCTCAGCCAACAACTGCCCGTAAGCGGTTTCGACAGTCATCGTGCTGATCTGCAGATGCGAAGCCAAACTCCGCTTGGACGGCAATTTTTCGCCGGCCTGTAAAACTTGTGTCAAAATATCCTCTTTAATGCAGTTATACAGCCGTTCATACAGACAGCCTGACCTGTTCCCGTCGAGTACATAGGTAAGCATCTGACCTGATTTCCTCGCAAACTGACCTTGTAATATAAAACTGTTTTGAATATTTTAAAATGGTCAAATATGATTATACTATTACCTGTAAAGAATAACAAGGAGGTATTTATCATGACAACGGAAACGACAAAAGGAAGCAACCGTTATGAATTGAACAAGGAACTGGCTCAAATGCTGAAAGGAGGCGTGATCATGGATGTAACGACGCCGGAACAGGCGAAAATAGCGGAAGCAGCCGGCGCTTGTGCCGTTATGGCGTTGGAACGGATTCCGGCAGACATTCGCGCCGCCGGCGGCGTATCGCGAATGAGTGATCCTGCCATGATCAAGGGAATTCAGGACGCCGTTTCGATACCAGTCATGGCGAAATGTCGCATCGGCCATTTTGCGGAAGCACAGATTCTGGAAGCGATTGAAATCGACTATATTGATGAAAGCGAAGTCCTGTCGCCGGCAGACGACAGTTATCATATTGATAAAACGCAGTTTTCCGTTCCCTTTGTCTGCGGCGCCCGCAACCTGGGGGAAGCCCTACGCCGTATTGCCGAAGGCGCGTCAATGATACGCACCAAAGGAGAACCGGGAACGGGGGATGTCGTCCAGGCTGTCAGCCACATGCGCCTGATCAATGAAGAAATCGCCGCTCTTGCCGCCAAACGGGAAGACGAACTTTTTGAAGCGGCCAGGACATTGGGCGTATCTTACGATCTGATCGTTTATGTTCACCAGAACAAACGTCTCCCTGTCGTCAATTTTGCTGCCGGCGGCATTGCAACACCGGCCGATGCATCGCTGATGATGCAGCTTGGCGCCGAAGGCGTCTTCGTCGGCTCGGGCATCTTTAAGTCCGGCGATCCTGCAAAGCGAGCCGCAGCAATCGTCCAAGCGGTAACTAACTATAAAGACGCGAAACGGCTGGCTGCTCTTTCCGAAAACCTTGGGGAAGCCATGGTCGGTATCAACAAAGACGAAATCGAAGTCCTCATGGCGGAACGGGGGAAATAAGATGAGAGTCGGCGTTCTAGCCGTACAGGGAGCGTTTGCCGAACACGTCCGCATGGTAAAAAAGCTCGGCGCAACTGCCGTTGAACTGCGGCGGCCAGACGACTTGTCGGATAAACCGGACGGCCTCATCCTGCCAGGCGGTGAAAGTACGGTGCAAGGGAAGCTGCTCCGGGATCTGGGCATGTTCGCTACATTGCAGCAATGGATCAGAGATGACTTACCGGTTTTAGCCACCTGCGCCGGCATGATTCTGTTAGCGCGTACACTGAGCAATGACCGGCAACGTTATTTTTGTACCCTGCCGGTCCAAGTCAGGCGTAATGCTTACGGCCGGCAGCTGGGGAGCTTCATTGCAACCGCTCCGTTTCAAGGTATCGGCAACGTTCGGATGACCTTTATTCGTGCTCCGTATATTGAAAAAGCGGATCCTGCTGTCAAAATTCTGGCTACTGTAAATGAACGGATCGTCGCCGTTCGTTACCGCAATCAGATTGCCCTTTCTTTTCATCCCGAAGTAGGTGAAGATACGCGAATACATGCGCTGTTTTTGCAATCTCTGTCAACAGGAAAAGAGCAGGGTACCGTCTTTTCTTTCTCAGAAAAAAACGTTCCAAGGAAACATAACCGCTCTAACGAAACCGTTTTTAGCTGACACTCCGCAATCGCTTGCCAGGCGATTGCGGAGTGTCAGCTGTTTATGATAACCTTATTGAATAGTCGCACAAGAGGAAATAAACAGATCCATCAACGGACTGACCCATTTGTTCTTGTGATAACCGCAAACAGCAGCTATCGTCATATCCGTAAGCTCCGTTCGTATCTCAACGAGACTGCCGGCTTTTAATTCCTCTGCCGCCGCGAAACGGGGCAAAAAAGTAATACCGACATTATTTTTCACGAGGTTCTTAATCGTCGTAATGCTCCACATTTCAATGGTATGATCCAACATGATCGATTTTTTCCGCAGATATTGTTCGAATATCTGTCGGAACACGCAAGTTGGCTCATTAATGATAAACGATACGGGAATCTGCTGATCGGCCGTAATGAAATCGGGAAATCGGTCTCGCATCTCCGGCGAAGCAAGCAATGCCAAACCGTATGTATCAATGGCATGCGTTTTCAGACTGGTACCGAAACCGCCGACGTAGTCGTAAAAAATTCCGATATCCAAAGCGCCCGTCATCAATTCATCACGAATGTCATAACAGTTCATCGATCGCAGAAAAAGCTGTGCTTTCGGCGCTTCTTCACGGAATTTTCGCAGAATCCGGGGTACCTTGTAACATAGCAGCGTCTCGCCGACGCCGACGTGCAAATCACCGCTGTAGCCACTGAGATCTGCATCGAAATTTTTTAACTTATCCAAAGAAAACAGCACATCATCCACATAGGGAATCAATGATTCGCCGGCTTTCGTGAGAACCATTTTTCTGCCGATTTTTTCAAAAAGCTTTATGGAAAGATCCTTTTCCAACTGATTGATCTGAAAAGTTATCGTCGATTGTGTGTAATTTAACCGCTCTGCAGCACGAATAAAACTACCTTCTTCAGTAACCGTCTTGAACGTATGCAAGTATTTCAAGTCCATTCGCTGATCCCTCTTTTTACTATTCAAAAATATTGAATTCAATGTTCGATATGTTCAATTTGAATGAACTTACCTTTAATGATAAGATACCAAATGAAGAGGGAAGTTGCAAGACATAATTAGTATTGTCACAGGAGGTATTTATCATGAATTTTGCAGCCTTTTTTTCATATGTTTTTCTTACGGCGTTCACGCCGGGACCGAACAATATCATGTCCATGACTAATGCGGGGAAGTATGGCTTCAAAAAATCATTTCCCTTTAATCTCGGCATTTTTATGGGATTTATTCTGGTCATGTCCTGCTGCGCGATTTTTTCCGCTTTGCTTTACGATCTGATCCCCACTGTCGAACCAGCCATGTTGGCAGTCGGCGCCGCATATATCCTTTGGCTTGCCTGGATCATCTGGCGAGATAAACCGAGTGACGGTAAAAAGAGCCTCATGCAGACAACGAGCTTCTTTACAGGCATGATTCTGCAATTTATCAACGTAAAGGTTATTCTTTACGGTATTACGGCCATGTCATCCTTTGTTTTCCCTCATTACAGAGCCTTTGCGGATATTGCCTTTTTCATCTTTCTTTTGTCGTTTATCGGATTCGCCGGTACTTGTTGTTGGTCATTCTTCGGCGCCGCCTTTGAACAGTTGTTTTCAACGTACAGAAAAGCGACGAATCTGATTATGGCCTTAGCGTTAGTATATTGCGCCGTGACCATGCTTCTGGACCGGTAACAAAGCTGATCGATTTCGAAAGATTTCAAAAAAAGCCGACGATAAAAAAGCAAGCGAAAAATTTGCTTTTTATCGTCGGCTTATTACAACAAAAAAACACCGCAGCGGCAACACAATCGGCTATTCGCCAACATTACCGGTAATCCCTCGTAATAACAACGGATACAGCCGCTTTCGTTTTCCAGCGGCTGATTTTCGATTCTCCGCTATGAAATTGCTGAAAGACCGTGAAAAAGGAAAAATATCGTTCTTATTTTAAACGACAGCGGATTAAAATATCTCAGTACTGACGTTTTTCCGTAAAACATTATCTTGCTTTTGCCGATATTTTGCCGATATTTTGCCGATATTTAAAAAACAAAAGACATAAATAAGCATAAATAGACATGAAGAAAAATATAGGATAGTTCCGCAATAAATAGCATGTTTATCGACGAAATTTAAAAGACATAAATAAGCAATTAAAAAGATACACAATTAGTTCCGATAATATAACGGGGTCAAAATTCACGCATAAACACTGACTTCGTCGGCACTCTTCCGCTATTTCTTCCGCCGAAAAATTTTTATAGCGGAAGAGCTCTATAAGATGCTGTCCATGACGGAGAGGGCTTCCTTTTCCCTTTTATCGGTGATGCTATCGTAGATATTGGCCGTCGTATAGACCGAGGCATGGCCGAGGCGCTTCGAAACGTAGTCCAGGGCTAGTCCATTCTCGATAAGCATTGTGGCATGGGTATGCCGAAACGAGTGAAAGGATAGCCCGCCGAAGTGTTCCCGACACCAGAGGTTAAAGTACCGAGTCTTGTTACTGGTAAGCGGTTTTCCATTCTCTTCCGTGCATACTGCGTCGGATCGGCGATAGTACCAGCCATACTCGAACTGATCCCGTTCCTGCCAGAGCCTCTGTGCCCTCAGCTCGGCAGCTAGTTTCCGGCCAAAGGTGATAACCCGCAG
Source organism: Megasphaera vaginalis (ex Bordigoni et al. 2020) (assembly GCF_900240295.1). NCBI lineage: Bacteria > Bacillati > Bacillota > Negativicutes > Veillonellales > Veillonellaceae > Megasphaera > Megasphaera vaginalis (ex Bordigoni et al. 2020). Next base: position 17,420 of record NZ_OEQB01000007.1, on the reverse strand, counting down.
CGATGATGCGGTCTTCGGCGACTCAATACGGGCATCTCCTGTTTTGTCGTACTTGTTGCCAACGACTTCCAGCGTGTGCGCTTTTAGATCTACATTTGACCACCGTAGGGCCAGGCATTCCCCGAGCCGCATCCCTGTGCAGTATGAAAGCATGCACGGCATGTGCAACTGATTTCCTCGTGGGAAGCGCTCGAAAATCTGCTCAATCTGTTCAGCCGTGAAGACCTTAATCGTCTGAAACTGCGGGGTGTACCGGGGCACTCTGACGTTATCCATTGGATTGATAGTCAGGTACCGCCTATTGGCCACACACCAGCGAAAAGAGGACCGCAGGACCGCTGCAATTGATTTCAATGTACCCCGGGCGTATTTATTTCTCAAATCTGTGATATAGTCCTGCAGCATCGGTGTCGTGATGTCCTTCAGCCGGACCTTGGCAAAAGCCGGAGTCAGATGATTATCGACGATGTTTTCATAAGCATCGACTGTGTTCGGCTTCAGATTGATGCGAACTTCCTTTTCCATCCACTCCTGCAAGAAATCCGGGTAGAGTAAACTGGATGGCTCGAAGAACCGCCCGGTCCGGTCTATCTCCCGCATGGCGACACGGTAGGCCCTGGCAGCCTCGGCCCGGGTGAATCCCCCGAAGTGTTCATGCTTATGGTACCGTCCCATATCGTCCTTCTCGTTTATGGTGTAGTACCATCTATCTTTGATTTGTCGTAAAAACATGTAAATCAGCCTCCTAATCATGGCGGATAGCGGGCTGATGTGGTACAATAAAACTGTAGATCAGCCCTAAATATCTACACAATCGCCGAATCGGTACTGGTAATACCGACCGGCACGTCCCGTCTCATGCTGGTAACATGAGACGGGACTTTTTTTATTTCTGCGGTTATTGGCTATCCCGACCAATAACCATAGCAGTATAATGCACAGTAGACTGCAGATTGCCATCCTCATCGGTTTCACATTCCGAAGAGATGCCATACTGGATATCAACGGTACAGTCATCCAGCTGCATACGCTCAACTACGTCCTTTACAGATGCCTCTAAAGACAGGGCATCCAATTCATCGACACATTCAATGCGTCTAATCATTTACATCACACTCCTGCATAGGATTCCTACTTGCTTTCGTCCCGAGGTTTCCAGTATTCCGGATACTGTTCATATTCAAGGGCAAACGCCTTATTGATGTTTTCCAGGTGGCTCGGCTTCAGCGATGCAATCTGGTTCAGGATCTTGTACGTACTATATATTACTTTACAAGTTCGTCGAGTCTAGCAATTAATTGCGTTGATAAATCAAATATATCATCTACAGATTCGATATCGTAGCGAATGGCGTTATCTCCATTCTTTATCATAATAAATTTTACTTTATCCTTAATATAGATCCGGCAGATCCATCTTGTTGTTTTTTTATCAAGGTTTACCGCAAAATATGTTTCAGTATCTTTATATGTTATGCGGGACGCATCGATTTTGGTTCGCAAAATTGATTTTATTACATAAAAACTCGATAATTCTTCGGGTGTAGTGATAATTTTCTTTTCTGGGAGTGATTCTAGTGGAGTTTCCGGACCTTGTGGTTCGGTAGAGTCATTCCCTGCGGAGCTCTCAGATTCTTTTGAAATAGCACTTTTTAAACGGTCGTTTATTATTTCGGAAATTACAAGGTTGAAAGCTCTCTTTACCAATGGTTGATATTTTTCGACGACTGCTTGAGTTTTCATCCCTTCGTATATTCCTCTGTTCAAAATTAGTCTAACGAATTCCTCACTAGGCTTTACTAGTTCATCTTTTATAACTTGTCTGATTTGACTCATGTATTTTAATTCTGCGGCAGTATCATATATTTGGTTCTTATCAAAATTTTCTTTTTGAAATTTTTGAAGTTCTTGAATTTGGTATTCTTTTAAAGCTAATAAGTTAATTTCTAAGAATGGAGCTTTATCCATTTTATTAGTCTCTTCTATATCGGTGTAAAAACGATAAATTATTCCATTGGTTAAAATACCGAACTTAGCAGCAGATGTTCCAAAGTATCGGAATAGTTGGGAACCATGTTTTGTCAAATCTTCATTTATATTTTTACATTCGATTAATATAACCGGTTCATCATTAATCAAAATGGCATAGTCTACTTTTTCTCCTTTTTTAATACCTACATCTGCCGTAAATTCAGGAATGAATTCTTCTGGATTAAATACATCATAACCAAGGAGCTGAAAAAATGGCATAACTAATGATGTTTTTGTGGCTTCTTCTGTAGAGATGTTGTTTTGTAAATTTGGAATACGGGCCGAGAAAGAATGAATTTTTTCTTCGAATGACATAATAATTCCTCCTAATTATAATTAAATCATACTTTGTAAAATTAGTGTTTTTGACAAGGGATTTGACATAATTTGTTTTTAAACAACATGATAGAAGAAATCCATATCTTTAGCGTCTTCTATGAAATCACTGCGACGAATCATTTCTTCAATAAGGGTCGCTTCTTTTTTTGCGTCAAAATCATTCCTATTTATATGCGATAGTTCGTGCAAAATTTCGTCTTTCGCTTGCTCTTGTGATAACCCTTTATTAATACAAATGGTATAGCTGCCATCGTCATTTTCTGCCGTGCCAGCTTTGGCATACGGAATATCGCAAAGTACTATATTAATCGTCATTATTTTTTTCCCTCGATTTTAAGAATTTTATATAGTTGTATGCTTCTTTCATCTGTTCTTTTGTTAAATCCTTGGACGCGCTGAAAAGAACTTTCAGTTCTGGATTAGTACGCAACTCTTCAGCATATGCAGCTGTTTCAGGATCTATGTAATAGCCTTGAGGTTGAGTATTAATTATAACCTCTTGATCACTTTCTAATTTAGGTAATAAGTCATCCAATGACATATTCATTGCCCTTGCAATAGCTTGCATTTTTGGTAAAGATGGGCTTATTGGCTTTCCAGTAGAAGGGTTAATCACTTTTTCTAACATTCCAATATAAGCTTTACTTAATCCTGAACGGTTAGCAAATTCTTGCATTGAGAGATTATTTTGCTCGCGGTATTTTTTTATCAATTCGCCTATATACATTAAAACCATCCTCCCTTGGCGTTAAATATATCATACACCAACAGAAGAAATTTGTAAAATATATTTGACAAATATAATTTTGTCTAATATAATGGACACAAAGAAGGGGGAGGTGATGACATGTATAAAGTGAAAGAGAGGAGAAAACTTCTTGGTCTTACTCAAGAAGAATTGGCAAAAAGAGCAGGAATATCCCGTCAAACAATTATTTCTATAGAAAGTGATATGGAAGTTCCTACTTCGACAATAACGTTAATAAGATTAGCAAATTCTTTAATGTGTAAGGTTTCGGATATTTTTATAGCCTGATTGTCTAATATAGCAGACGATTAATAACATAAAATCATAACCCGCCTAACCAAGAGAAAGGAGGTCGGCAAAAATAATATGGTTATCGAGCAATCGAAAGGAGATAAGGAGGTGAGAGGAATGGAAGACAAAGAAAAAGAACCCTGCAGGACAGCATCGCATTGACGATATTCGTATACGTACCACTCTCATTAGGTGTCGTCATAGCTCTGACCTTTGACGGCAGATGCGTAGTAACTATGATGTTAATGTTCAAGCTATTTATTCCTTTCCGTTTTCAAAAACCGGATGTAGTTGGCCGCCTGCTGCATTTCTTCCGGTGACAGGTCCGCTGCTGCCGAGAAGAGAATCTTAAGCTCCGGGTCCGTGCGCAGCTTTTCTGCCAGTTCCGCTGTATCAGAATCATCGTAATAGCCGTTCTGGTCCTCAGCTTGTTCCCAACCCATGAGAGCGCCTGGTGTCGTATGCAGCGCCAGCGCAATCTTTTCTATCCGGTCAGATGGTATATTTCCAATGACTCCGGATTCATATCGCTGGATTGTCTGCCGGCTGACCCCCACGATTTTAGCGACATCATCCAGTGTCATCTTCTGCTGTAATCTTGTTCTTTTAATATTTTCGTTTAAAGTTGTCATAGCAAAGCTCCTTCTTGCTATATTGTATTTAATCATCTATAAGTACATTATAGCACGAAAATCACATATTGTGCAACAAAAATATTATAAATTAGGTAGAAAATCACTTGACGAGGGACAAAATTAACAGTATACTCTAACTATGAAAGTTACCTAATAAGTAACAAAAAAGGAGGTGATATCATGGTCGATACAAATGCCCTGCGCGGTATCATTGCGCGGGAAGGGAAGTCTCAGGTACAGGTAGCGGATGCGCTCGGTATCACCCCTAAGACTTTCTACGAAAAGATGAAAAAAGGTGTCTTCAACTCTGACGAATTGTATGCAATGGTAAAATTTCTGAATATTTCTAACCCTATAAAAATTTTTTTACCGACAAGGTTACGTATTAAGTGACAAAAAGAGGGAGATTGATTTACATGAAAGAAGGTACGATGCTGGAACGCCCGGTACAGGAGGTGGGACGATGACTAAAGATACTATTCCGATGGATGACGCGGATAGGCTCATGAGCCTAGAAGAAGTGCGCATTAGACTGCGCACGTCACCACACATAGTGGCGCAGATTGTTAAGCAAGGGCTGCTGAAAACCCTGCGATTTGGCAATAACAAGCGAGTAAGAAAGTCCACGTTCAACGCTTTCCTGACCAAATACGATGGTCAGGACCTGTTGGAATTACTGAAGGAGGTGAAGGAAGAATGAAGCAACACGAATTACCACGGCCTGAGCCGTGGATTAATTCCCGGCATCGGCCGGAAGAGCCTAAGCCCAGCGAGCCTGAAATCAGCGAACGAGCCTGGCGGGAAATCATTTCCCTGCAGGATGAAGCAGATACCGCTATAGCCGGATGTTTATTTCTGGGCGGGGTGCTCCTGACGGTCATCATGGTCGCGTATATCATGTGGACGAATCATTTAATCATCCATTAAAGGAGGTAATTTTATGAAAAAATCAAAAATGGCTCAGCTGTTTTCCCTATACGCGGAGAATCCGAGTCTGACGAATGAAGAAGGAGCAAGGGCCGTAGACGTATCATCTGACGCCCTGCGGACGATGAAGCACCGGCTGATCGCCGCCGGGTACCTGAAACCGGAAAGTGATGGCAGCGTATCGGTCCTGAAAGAGTTTCGGGCACGTCCGGCCAACACGACCAGTGTATTCAAGGCCGCCATCTACGAAGAGATGGTGGAAGCTTACATGGAGGATTTCCGACAGCAAGCTACGTTTGCGGACCGGCTATCCGTAGGCCGTGAAATACGGCTGATCTTAGAAAAAATGTAAAGGAGGCGGGGCCTATGGAAGACTGCAGAGCCTGTGCCTGGGATGGCTACTGCATCCCGGATGAGTGCATAGGCATACAAAAAAGCGCCGGCACCTGCGCCAACAGGATACCGGCAAAAAAAAATATTCCAACAACAGTATATCACAGAAAACGAGTGACCACCATGGACTACACGAATTTCATACAATCTAAAATGACGATTGACGCCAGCCACGGTCTGCAGGTCCCGGTGGATCAGCTGACTCCAGCGCTGTTCGACTTCCAACGCGATATCGTGCACTGGGCATTAGCAAAGGGTAGAGCCGCTATTTTTGCGGATTGCGGGCTGGGGAAAACGCTGATGCAGCTGGCATGGTCGTTGGAAGTACATAAAGCCACTAATAAACCAGTACTGATTCTTGCGCCGCTGGCTGTTGCAGCGCAAACCGCAGCAGAGGGCAGGCGGTTCGGTATTGACGCCGTCGTCATTGAGCATCCGGAAGATGTTGTAAACGGGGTCAACATCACGAACTACGACAAGCTGGACCGATTCGACACGGCCGTACTTGCCGGTGTCGTCCTGGACGAATCATCAATCCTGAAGTCCTTTACCGGCAAGGTCCGGACGATGCTGATCAACGCTTTCTTCAGGACACCGTACCGGCTGGCCTGCACGGCGACACCGGCGCCTAATGACTATATGGAGCTCGGCAACCATAGCGAATTCCTGGGCATCATGACAAGGACGGAGATGCTCAGCATGTTCTTCGTCCACGACGGCGGAGAAACGTCGAAATGGCGGCTCAAGGGCCACGCAGAAAAGGCATTCTGGCGCTGGATGGCAGGGTGGGCCGTCGTCCTCGATAACCCGGTCAGTCTGGACTATAAAGACGAGGGCTACACACTGCCGGAGCTCCGGATGCATGAAATCATTGTTGACGGCGATACGCCGACAACAGAAAGGCTGACGCTGACACAACGGCGCAATGCGCGGAAGGAATCACTGGACGCACGATGCCAAGCTGCTGCGGACCTAGTCAACAACAGCCAGGACCAATGGCTGGTATGGTGTGACCTCAATGCAGAATCGGAAAAGCTCCATGAGCTCTGCAACTTATCGCGGCAGGTCCTCGGATCCGACAAAAGCAGCTATAAGTCGAGTACGATGCTGGGCTTTTCTGTCGGCGTCCTGAAATGCCTAGTCACGAAACCTAAGATCGCCGGATTCGGGATGAACTGGCAGAACTGCCACAACATGATATTTGTTGGATTGAGTGACAGCTACGAACAATACTATCAAGCTGTTCGCCGTTGCTGGCGCTTTGGCCAGACTCAGCCCGTCAATGTCTACATCATCATCAGCGCCAAAGAAGGCACGGTTAAGGAAAATATTGAACGCAAAGAAGCGGATGCCATCAACATGAGGCGGAAAATGGCAGAATTAACCCGCGAATCCGTCAAAGAAAACTTATCCCGGACGGCGCGCATCATGAGCGTCTACAAACCGGCAACGCCCATGCAATTACCTGCCTGGGCAGAAATGGAGGCAATATAACGATGAAACTGATTTACGTAGCCATGCCATATGGCGGAAAGAAAGAAGTCGAGGCCCGGGCCGCTAAGATCCTGCAGGACCTGAACAGCCAGGAGTACCGGATCCCATACAGGCTCAGGAAACAACTGCCGGATATCGAGATTGAGAACAAGTACACGTATATCTCACCAGTGCTGGCCTTCGGGGCGTCCTATCATGATCTGACTTACGAAGATGGGATAGACGACTGCCTGACGCTGCTGTCACGATGCGACGCCTTAATAATCCTGGGCGAGAACTGGGCAGAATCCCGGGGCGTCATGGCGGAATACGCGTTCGCCCAAGCCCGGGGAATCCCGGTACTGTACATGCCAAAACCAGAGGAGGAACTGGAAGATGACACAAGTAATAAACCAGTACGTATCGGATAAGGTATCACTATATAACGGTGACTCCGTAGAGATGCTGCACGGGCTGCCGGAGAGCAGCATCCACTACAGTATTTTTTCACCGCCTTTTTCGTCGCTGTACACGTACAGCAACAGCGACCGGGACATGGGAAACAGCGACAGTGATACCCAGTTTTACGCGCATTTTGGCTTTCTAATCCACGGGCTGTACCGCGTCATCATGCCGGGGCGACTGGTATCGGTACACTGCATGGACATCCCGAAAATGTTAAGCCGCGACGGCGTCATCGGCTTGAAGGACTTCCCGGGAGAAATTGTTCGGGCATTTGAAAAAGCGGGCTTCATCTACCATAGCCGCGTCGTTATTTGGAAGGACCCGCTGGTAGAGGCTACACGGACAAAGGCCCTGGGGCTGATGCATAAGCAACTATGCAAAGATTCGGCCATGTGCAGGATGGGCTTGCCGGATTATATAGTGACTTTCCGCAAGCCGGGGGATAACCCAGAGCCGGTCTCTCATGACGACGGGCTGAAACGATTCTACGGTGACAATGAGCCAGAGGGCGTGAAGACGCTACGGCCACAGCCGGACCCGGAACTCGTCGAAGCAAAGAAGAAGTACAACACAGTACCGATATACAGTCATCAAGTGTGGCGCCGGTACGCATCACCGGTCTGGCTGGACATCCGGCAGAGCAACACGCTCAACCGGGCAGCGGCACGGGATGAAAAAGACGAGCGGCACATCTGCCCGCTTCAGCTTGACCTGATTGCCCGGTGCATAGAACTATGGACCAATCCCGATGACATCGTACTGGACCCGTTCGCCGGTATCGGCAGCGTCCCAGTCGTAGCCCTGCAGATGAGCCGCCGGGCCATGGGATTTGAACTGAAAGAATCTTATTATAATCAGATGTTATTGAACTGCAAAGAGGAGGAAAATCATGATGAAAATTAACATCGAATTTACCGGTGGCATGGATGAAATTATGAAAGATTTTAGCGCGCTCGGCTCAATTTTGAGCGCAGTAAAAACGGAAGAAGACCAGCATCCATATTTGGATGCAACACCGGAAGTTACCGCTAAACCGCCGGAAGCAGCAACTCCTGTGCCGGAAACACCGCAGGCCACCGCCCCGGCTAACCCGGAACCTGTGAGCGCCGCTGCTCCGGAGCCGCCTGTCGTACCGAAGGCGCCGGTCAAGGAATACACGCTGGATGAACTGCTGACTGCGACAGCACCGCTTATGGACGCGGGAAAAATTGCTGATTTGCAGGCGTTGATGCAAAAATACGGTGCTGTATCGATGATGGATATTCCGAAAGAGTGCTATGGTGAACTGGCTACTGATCTGCGGGCACTGGGGGCGAGATTATGAGCCGTCAGCATGCGCTACTTAGCGCGTCCGCGGCGCACCGTTGGCTGAATTGTACCGCGGCGCCTAAGATGGAAACTAAATTCCCGGATACTACGTCCGAATACGCAAAGGAAGGCACACTGGCGCACAGCATCGCAGAGCTCAAACTGCGGGCCTATGCGGTCGAACCGATGAGCCATGCAACATTCTCGCGGCGGCTGAATAAACTCAAAAAGGATGAGCTATATCAGCCGGAAATGGATACCCACACAGAAACCTACCTCGACTACGTCAAAGGTATTCTGCTATCCTATCAGGCAAAACCCTACGTTGTTATCGAAAAGAGAGTAGATTTCAGCCAGTACGTACCGAGTGGCTTTGGTACGGCGGATTGCTTGATCATGGCTCCAGGAGAGCTGCACGTCGTGGACTTCAAATACGGAAAAGGCGTCCCGGTAGACGCTGCCAACAATCCTCAGATGCGCCTGTACGCGCTGGGGGCGCTGAGCACGTACCAGCTGTTGTACCAATTCAAATCAGTACATATGCACATCGTACAGCCGCGGATTCAAAACTTTAGCCAGGAGACATTAGGCGTCGACATCCTGCGGCAATGGGCAGAAGACGTTGTCAAACCGAAAGCCCAGGAAGCCCTGAGTGAAAGCGGCGGGAAGTTCCATCCGGGTGAATGGTGCCGGTTCTGCCGGGCAAAAGCCCCATGCAAGGCCCGCTCTGAATACTACGCGGCCATGGCTGACACGGCGCACGAAAAGCGCGATATGACGATGATTACTATGCCAGAACTGGGCAAATACCTGGCCATCGCCAAGCAGCTCAAGGCCTGGGCGGATGATTTACAGGAATACGGGCTGGCGTGCACGCTGCAAGGCGTCCCTGTTCCCGGCTGGAAATGCGTAGAAGGCCGCGGCAGCCGGGCATTTACGGATACGGACGCCGCGTTTAGCAGGCTTATGGAAAACGGCATCGACGAATCCATCTTGTATGAACGTGTACCATTGACGCTGGCCAAAACGGAAAAGGCTATTGGCAAGAAGTTGTTTGAAGAACTTGTCAGTGAGTATGTCGAAAAGAAACCGGGCAAGCCAACACTGGCGCCGGAATCAGATAAGCGGCCGCCGATTGAACTTACGCCAAAAGCCGCTGACGTATTCAAAAATATTGAAGATTAATGGAGGGGCGCACAATGGAAAACACCAGCATCGTAGTAGAAAACGTAAGACTTAGCTATGTACATCTTTTGAAACCGTACGGCCGGGACCCGCAGGCCGCACAGAAATATAGTGTTACCATCCTGCTGCCGAAATCGGATACAGCAGGCAAGCAGAAGATTGATGCGGCTATCGCCGCCGCCACGCGCAACGGCATGAACGGCAAATGGAACGGTACAGCTCCGGCAAAGGTACCGACGCCTGTATGGGACGGCGACGACCTGACACAGAACGGCAACTCCTTCGGTCCTGAATGCAAAGGCTGCTGGGTATTCGCGGCATCCAGCCCGGCGGATAAGCCGGTCGATATCGTCGACGCCCGGATGAACCGCATCATCGACGCCACACAGGTATACAGCGGCATGTATGCCAATATCTGCGTCAACTTCTTTGCTTACAATTACCAGGGAAAGAAGGGCATCGGCTGCGGCCTCGGTCCGGTCCAGAGAATTCGTGACGGCGAACCGCTCGGCGGGTCCGCACCGACAGCGAAATCGGTATTCCATGTCATTCAGGAACCAGCGGCGCAACCTGCACCTGCTATTAACCCGTTGACCGGACAGCCGATGTAATCGTTCTGTGGGGGCCTTTTACTGGCCCCTTTACTAAGAGGGTAAATCATGAGGAAACATTTATCTATTGACATAGAAACATTTTCTGATGTGGATATCGGAAAATGTGGCCTGTTCAAATATGGTGATACTGAAGCCTTTGAAATACTGCTGTTCGCCTACTCCTACGATTTTGGCCCGGTAAACGTGATTGACTTGGCAGCGGGGCAGCAGATACCAGCCGACGTTTTATCTGATCTGCAGGATCCGGATGTCATCAAGCACGCATACAACGCGGCCTTTGAAATTACCTGCCTGAACCGGGCTGGCTTCCGGACGCCGCCAGAGCAATGGCACTGCACGATGCTGCACGGGCTGTACCTTGGATACCCGGCGGGCCTTGCAAACCTGGGTAAGGCGTTGGGACTTCCGGAAGATAAGCGCAAACTGTCGTCTGGCAAGGCCCTGATACGCTATTTTTGTGTACCCTGCAAGGCGACGAAACGAAATGGCGGCCGAACGCGTAACCTACCAAAGCACGATCCGGACAAATGGGCGGCTTTCCAGGAATACTGCCGCCAGGACGTCATCACGGAAATGGAAGACTATAAGCGACTTAGCGCGTATCCGGTGCCGGACTGGCTGCAACATGACTGGGTAGATGATTATCGGATAAACGCGCACGGAATACTGCTGGATCAGGAGCTGGTGCATGGCGCGCTGGCGATAGATGCTGCTCACCGGGAGACGCTGCTGCAAGAGGCTATGAGACTGACCGGACTAGAGAATCCCAACAGCCGGAATCAATTGCTGACGTGGCTTAATGATAACACTGACCTGCGCATGGACACGCTCACCAAGGCATCGGTTGCCGACGCGCTGCAAGAAGCAGAGGGAAACGCGGCGGAAGTGCTGCGTATCCGTACTATGCTTGCCAAGGCGTCTGTCGCTAAATACGCGGCGATGCAAGTTGCCAGTTGTGCGGATGGCCGCATTCGAGGCGTCCTGCAATTCTACGGGGCAAACCGAACAGGACGATGGGCCGGGCGGCTGGTGCAGGTGCAAAATCTGCCGCATGACGCGCCGACTGCCCCCGACGTGGCGCGCCATATTGTTAAACGGGCTGACGGGTGCGCATTGAATGTCCTGTATGGAGACGTTCCCGCTATTTTATCACAGCTCATCCGGACAGCGTTCATCGCGCCTGACGGTTATACATTATGCGTTTCGGATTTCTCTGCCATCGAGGCCCGCGTGCTGTCGTGGTTGGCCGGGGAGCAATGGCGCATGGATGTTTTTGCGAACAACGGCGACATCTATTGCGCGTCGGCGTCGTCGATGTTCGGCGTCCCCGTCGTCAAGCATGGCGTTAACGGCCATCTCCGGCAAAAGGGGAAAGTCGCGGAGCTGGCTTTAGGCTATCAAGGTGGCCCGAACGCGTTGATCGCTATGGGTGCACTCAAGATGGGCCTGAATGAAGAGGAGCTGCCGGATATCGTGGCTAAATGGCGGGGCGCTAACCCCCGGATCCGGGATTTCTGGTATGCCGTAGATGAAGCGGCCCATCAGGTGATGGAATCCGGACAGATGGCGGGGCTGCCGCATGGCATCCTGATCGCCAGAGAATGCAATCTGTTATATGGGTACGACTATCTGACGATTGCGCTGCCCAGTGGCAGAAAGCTGTTCTACCCGCAGCCATACGTGGCCGATAACCAATTCGGGCGCCCGGCTATCTACTATCGGACGCAAATAGGCAGCAAGTGGGCCAGCACATCGACGTACGGCGGCAAGCTGGTGGAAAACATCACGCAGGCCGTTGCCCGCGATTGTCTGGCCCTGGCGCTGCGCCGCCTGATTCAGGCAGACTATCAGCCGCTTATGCATATCCACGATGAAATCGTGCTGGAAGTACCGAACGACCGCTTGCATGAAGATGAGATAGAACGGATTAACAGCATCATGTGCGCGCCGATCCCTTGGGCCCCAGGGCTGATCCTCAACGCTGACGGTTTTACCAGTACATACTATAAAAAAGACTGAAGAAAGGGGGGGGCCACGTTGCAGTATGACCGTGCATTACATGTCAGTGTCGGTGCAAACCGAATCAGCAAAAACTGGATACGGACAGAGTTCCTGTGGTCGGAGTTCATCGCCCGCCTGCGCACGCCGCAGCGGACCGACGAATCCTATGCAGAGTACATGGCCATGCCCAAAGGCAGGAAGGGCGAGCTGAAGGACATCGGCGGATTTATCGGCGGTACTCTCAACGGCACCCGGCGAAAGGCGCAGGCAGTTACGGGCAGAGATCTGGTAACACTGGACCTCGACAACATCGCCAGCGGGGAAACGGATAATATCGTTCGCCGCGTTGATAGCCTGGGTGTTGCCTATGTCATCTACAGTACCCGTTCACACGCCCCATTTCGCCCCAGACTGCGTGTCCTCCTGCCGCTTGACAAAACGGTCACGGCAGACGAATACGAGCCCATAGCGCGGAAATTAGCCAGTATTATTGGTATCGAGTTATGCGATCCGACCACGTTCGAGCCATCGCGGTTGATGTATTGGCCCGGGTGCAGTATAGACAGCCAGTATGTATTCCATTATGGAGACAAGCCGTTTGTCAGTGCTGAGGGTGTGCTAGGGCAGTATGAGGACTGGAGAGATGTCCGTACCTGGCCGCAGGTACCAGGCAAAGAAGTAAAGCCGAAAGAACTGCTGGCCAAACAGCAGGACCCGACGGCTAAAGCTGGCATTGTGGGGGCTTTCTGCCGAACCTACGACATCCGTGGCGCTATTGGCGCATTCATTCCTCATGCGTATGAGGAGACCGACAAAGAGGACCGCCTGACCTACACGGGGGGCACTACGGTTGCCGGAGCCGTACTCTATGACGAGGGTGCATTTTTATACAGCCATCATGCTACAGACCCGTGCAGCGGGCAGCTGGTAAACGCATTTGACCTTGTCCGGTTGCACCTATTTAGTGATGACGACGCCAACGTAAAAGACGGAACTCCGGTCAACCGTATGCCAAGCTATCAGGCGATGAAGAAACTGGCCATGCAGGATGCCCGGGTTATGACCGATCTGAACGCTACTGCGCAGCAGCATGCGTCGGATGTCTTTACCTCGGTGTCAGCTGGCGGGGATAGTCCAGAGGTTCATATAGAAAATAACGACGTAAACTGGATGCAGCAGGCAAATCTTGAATACGACCAGAACACAGGACGCCCGAAAAAGACAATGGACAACATCATTCGTATCCTGAACTATGACCCGGAGCTTGCGGGAAAGATCGCAATCGATGACTTTTCTACCCGGGGGCTTGTCCTCGGCATGCTGCCGTGGAGCGGATGCGCCGAACGGCGCCTGTGGCAAGATACAGACGACGCCGGGGTAGCCTGGTACCTGGAAAACCGTTATGGCATTACCGGGCGGGATAAAATTGCTGGGGCCCTCATGTTGGTTTCCGAACAGCACCGGTTTAATGAAGTAAAGGACTATCTGGAAAGGATTGTATGGGATGGTATTCGGCGTATTGAAACCTCATTACATGACTATCTGGGCGCCGCCGATACGGCGTATACAAGAGCGGTATCTCGGAAGTTCTTTGCCGCTGGTGTGGCCCGTGTCATGACGCCAGGCTGCAAATATGACTATGTGCCAGTGCTTACCGGGCCACAGGGCATTGGTAAAACAACATTTCTAAAGACCATCGGAATGGGCTGGCACAGTGACAGCCTGCAAAGTTTCCGTGGCAAAGAGGCGGCGGAAATGATACAGGGCCTCTGGATCGTAGAAATTAGCGAAATGACGGGCTACAGCAAAGGGGACGATAATGAAATCAAACAATTCCTGTCACGCTGTAACGATGTATACCGCCAGCCGTACGGCCGCCATACGTGCCGCTTCCCACGCAAATGTATCTTTTTTGGTACTTGCAACGACCATGATTTCCTGAAAGACCCGACAGGGTCTCGCCGTTTTTGGCCCGTGGACGTGGGATTGTTCAGCCCGGTGAAAAGTCCCTGGGAAGATTTGCCAGCAGAGACCGATCAGATGTGGGCGGAAGCGATGATGTATTGGCGGAACGGGGAACCGCTTTTTATGGATACGCCAGAACTGGACTCTATGGCAAAGACTGAACAGGAGCAGCACCGGGAAGATAATATCAAAGAAGGCATGATTCGTGAATTCCTGGCGAAACCAATACCAGATGGATACGACGACATGAGCCTGGCAACCCGGCGGATGTGGTGGGCTGGCGCTGCCCAAAACGGCGCGCCCGCAGCCCGGACGAAGACCTGCGCGCTGGAGATCTGGTGTGAGTGTTTTGGAGGCGACCCGCGGAATATGAAGCGGACTGATGCCAGAGATATCAACGCAGTCCTGAGCAACCTTGCCGGATGGCGACGAAATAAAAGCAGAAGGAGGTATGGGTATTGTGGTACGCAACGAGGATTTGAAGTTATAAATATTTAATATTTTGCGTTTTATATACGACGTTTTTGCGTGAACATTCTAGCGCTGATTTAATAAAACTTAAAAAGTTTAAGAACGTTTGATAGAGTTTTAAGAATTAAAAATCATTCTTACCGTGCACAAACTTTTCCTTTGGACACGGGGAATGTGCACGGCTAACCCCGCGTCATTACTAGCTTTACATACATATTAGCCTTATGTGAACATTACTATATATAACAAGTAAAAAGTAAGAATTAGAGAGTATTAGAGGGTATATAGTATGCGTTATAGTTATAACAGCTCTCTAAATCCCTTAAAAAATATTTTTTTATCTGGAAATGTGCACGCCCCTAAAGACAAAAAGTCAAATAAAGGGGAAAATTATACAAAGGAGATAACAGAAATGGCAGAACGAGAACGGGACATAGAACGAAAATTAGTGCAAGGAGTGAAAGCTTTGGGGGGTATCGCGTATAAATGGGTATCCCCGGGGCACGATGGGGTGCCTGATCGAATCGTAGTTTTTCCGGGCGGGCGCGTGGAGTTTGTGGAGCTGAAGACCAGCATCGGCAGAATCAGCCCCATTCAACAGGCCCAGATTGCCCGGCTGAAAGCCCTGGAGCAGGTAGTGATTGTGTTGTACGGACTAGATGAAGTTACTGAGTATTTAGCGAGGCATGGTGGTCCTGATGCGATTTAACCCGCATCCGTATCAGCGGTACTGTATCCAGCAGGTCCTACAAAAACAGGCTATCGGGTTGTTTCTTGATATGGGTCTGGGGAAGACAGTAATCACGTTGACCGCGGTCAATGAGCTGAAATACGGCAGGTTTCAGATACGCCGTGTGCTGGTCGTCGCACCGAAAAAAGTGGCTGAAGCGACATGGCAGCGGGAAGCCTATAAGTGGGACAACTTAAAGCATCTGCGGTTTTCAACGGTTCTTGGTAATGAACGGACACGGATTCGATCGTTGCATACCCCGGCGGACATCTATATTATCAATCGGGAAAATGTTGTCTGGCTGGTAGATTACTACAAGAATGACTGGCCGTTTGACATGGTGGTGTGTGACGAGTTTTCATCTTTCAAGAGCCATCGGGCAAAGCGATTCAAAGCCCTGGCTGCGATTCGGCCCCACATCAGGCGTATCGTTGGCCTGACCGGGACACCGTCACCGAATGGCCTGGGGGATTTGTGGAGCCAGGTATTCTTGCTGGATCGTGGGGAGCGTCTAGGGCGGTATTACACCCATTTCCGGGAGCGTTATTTTGAACCAGGCCGCCGCAGCCGTGATGTGATTTACGAGTATGACCCGAAAGACGGGGCCCAGGATGCGGTCATGCAGAAAATCGCCGATATATGCATCAGTATGAAAGCGTCAGATTACATACAGCTGCCTGAATGTATCTATGATGATGTGCCGGTGGTCCTGTCGTCAAACGCGAAAACGGCATACCGCGAATTGGAAAGGACGATGATCCTTGCTTTGCCGGACGGCGATATCGATGTCACATCGGCGGCGGCGCTGTCGAACAAACTCCAACAGCTGGCCAACGGCGCTATCTATGATGATGAGCATGATGTGCATGTGGTCCATGACTGCAAACTGGAAGCCTTTATGGAGCTGGCGGAAAAACTGAACGGGCAGCATGCCTTAGTCTTCTACAATTTCCAACATGACCGGGGGCGCCTGATGGGGGCGTTGGCAAAGACGAAACTGCGATACCGGGTGTACAAAAACGCCGACGACGAACTGGCCTGGAACAATGGCGATGTGGATTTGCTGTTAGCGCATCCCGCGTCAACAGGCTACGGGCTGAATCTGCAACAAGGTGGCCATCATGTTATCTGGTTTGGGGTGAACTGGTCCCTGGAGCTATACCAGCAGGCGAATAAGCGCCTGCACCGGCAGGGACAGGAATACCCGGTAATCGTGCACCATCTCATATGTGAGGGTACACGGGACGAGGATTTAGCCGAGGCGCTGACGAAAAAGGACGCAGCCCAGGCCTTTGTGTTGAATAGTTTGAAAGTAAGAATTGAAGCAGTGAGAGGAGGTAATCACAATGACGGATAACGTAAATCATCCCGGTCATTACTGCCAGGGCGGCGTTGAGTGTATCGATGCACTGGCAGCGGCCACGACGGACCTTACCGGCATGGACGCCGTATGCACGGCAAATGCCATAAAGTATTTGTGGCGCTGGAAACGAAAAAATGGCGTAGAGGACTTGCGCAAGGCGCAGTGGTATATCAGCAGGCTGATTGCGTATAATTCCTGCCTGCGGGATCCCACTACGGGGGGGAATCAGATGAGGAGTGATTCGATTGGCAAAAGCATACAAGGACCCGACGGCAGAGCTTGCCATCGGCAGAGCTTGCCATCGGCAGAATCTGCAAGACGGAACGGACGAAAAAACTGCTTTTCAAGAAAGCCGTATTGATACTGGCCGAAGTGTGCGGCTATCGGATTCGGGTGGAATTTCTACAGAAAGGGGAGAAATAATGACGGCTAAAGAGTACCTGAGCCGCATCCGGCGGCAGAACCAGATTGTTAAGCAGGTG
>NZ_OEQB01000006.1 GCF_900240295.1 Megasphaera vaginalis (ex Bordigoni et al. 2020) | reverse complement strand
CACCTGCTTAACAATCTGGTTCTGCCGCCGGATGCGGCTCAGGTACTCTTTAGCCGTCATTATTTCTCCCCTTTCTGTAGAAATTCCACCCGAATCCGATAGCCGCACACTTCGGCCAGTATCAATATGGCTTTCTTGAAAAGCAGTTTTTTCGTCCGTTACGTCTTGCAGATTCTGCCGATGGCAAGCTCTGCCGTCGGGTCCTTGTATGCTTTTGCCAATCGAATCATTCCTTTATCCATTTTTATCGACATAATCCATTAAACTACCTTGCACAAATTCCTTGGAATTCAATAAACCACCGTTTTTCATTCTCAGTCGCATTTCGCGCAACAACGATACCAGTTGATCACTATAATCTTGCAGCGGTTCTTTCATTTGATTGTATTCAGCCTGAGACTTAAATCCGTATGCTGCATGAATAATAGGACGAATCACATATCCAAATTCTTTATCCGGGATTAATTGACACCCACGAGTGCGCAGAAAGCAAAGTACATCGGCGAACTCCGGATTAATCAATGCAGCTCGGAGAAATAGCCAAATCCATAACTGATGATCTTCCGGATGGTACTTTTCAAACTCGTCGTGGTATTCTTCAATCGGCCAGCTTTCCGGATTACGGGCCTCTTCTACTTTGCGGACAAGGCGTTCAACGAGGTTCTTAATTTCAGGATCACGTCTGAGTAAATCAAACTGGGGGTGTTCCATTTCATTTAGAATTTCCTTAAAAGCACTTCTGGCTCGTTTTACGACCTCTTGATTAGCCATTGGTAAGTTCCTCTATCTCGATATAAAGTCCGGGCTTATCAAGGTAAAATTTTTGAATTTCTTCACAAGCGACAAGAGCATCATCTGTCCAAAAGCCCAAATCCGTCATCACGTCTTTTAAGAGCTTCACCAAATTGTCCGTATCGGGCTTTGTTGTTTTCCAGCTCTTTATAGGGTGGGCAGTAGTCGCTAAATATATCCACGTCGTCGAAAGCCTTACAGGACCCGCAAACGGAGCTTTAGGAGCGTAAGGGGCAAGGGCTGCCATAAACTTCTGGCGGGCGTCTTTTACGTTCTGAGGCTCATACACGACAGGCTTACCGTTTACTACCATAATTTTCTTTTCTTGATGAGTCGCCGAAGGGATTATCATCGGCAAGAAAAACTTTAATTTCATTGCATACTCCTTTCTAGGGAAACGCCGAGGGCACGTATTGCCCTGAGGCGGTCAAAGTGTGTTAAGAAAAAACGGCGAAGCTAAAGCCGTTTTTTTAACACTTTGTCCGTCCATGGCAATTGTGGACTTTTATACAGTCGGACATTTCTATATATATAGTTGAAATGTCCGATGTTTGTCCGATTATATTTATACGTATACGGCGTTTTTTACTTATATTTATTCATTCTTAAATACCTTTCCTTGCTCTCTTCGGAAGGTTTCGCTACTATCGATATCTCGACCGACAGTCTTAACGCTCACATCAAGATATTCAGCCATATCTCCTACGGTTACCTCGCCCGAGATGAGACACGCATTATATGCCGCCTCAAGATTCTGAATTCGGGACTGCCGTTGCTTTTGCCGAGTCCGTTGTCCTTTCTCGTTGAGCTTCATCTCGACGTCTAGCTTAATCGTCTCAAGCGTTCCCGTGTCGTCGATACGGTGAACGGGATAATCGAACCACACATTTACCGGCCTGAATGAAGCGTACTCACGAAGCGTTCCTTCAATACGCCAAGCCGAACGAGAGGACCCGACTTGTTCAGCATCAATCTCAATCATATCAAGCAGTGCGTCAGCATCCCGACCGAACACACCTGAGCCTGAGGCTCTGTCAATGGCTCGCTTACCGCCTTGAGCGCCTTTGGAGTGATGATGACAATAAATGACCGAGCAATTAAGTTCCGTCGCTATACGGTCAAACTGATTGCAAAAATGAGCCATTTGTTCAGCACTGTTTTCATCGCCCGTAATGACTTTATAAATCGGGTCGATGATAATCGCCGTGTACTCTTGCTTAACGGCTCGCCTGATAAGTTTCGGAGCGAGCTTATCCATAGGTAGGGACTTTCCTCTAAGATTCCATATATCGATATTAGAAAGGCTGCGGGCTTCCCAACCAAGCTCCGTATATACGTCTTTAAATCGATGTAGGCAAGAAGCTGCGTCAAGCTCCAAGTTCACATAGAGGACCCGTCCCTGGGAGCAATCCCAATTCAGCCATTTACGCCCTTCGGCAATGGCGATAACAAGTTCTATAAGGGCAAAGGACTTACCCGATTTAGACGGTCCTGCCAATAGCATTTTGTGACCCTTACGAAGTACGTTTTCGATAAGCGGCGGGGCTAACGGCGGCAGATTATTCCAGAAGTCCCGAAGGCTTTCAGGCTCCGGTAGATTATCGTTAATCGATTCGATCCATGTCTGCCACTCGGCGAAACTGCTTTTACCGATATTCGTATCAACCAGGAACTGCTTTTTATCCTTACGAGTAACGCCGGGCATACGACTGAGGCGGCTCGGATTTCGATTCTGAACGTCTATTTCAAGGCCGTTTTTACGACATATGTTGTAAAGATAATCGACCCGTTTGCGATACTCGTCGTAATTGGCAGCGTCTACTTTAACGATGGCGTGAACAGATTTGCCACCGCTGTAAACCATGCACGTAACAGGAAGCTCCAGTTTACGGATGATTTCGTTTTGCTTGTCGATGGGCATACAGTCCGATTCAACCAAAGCGTATTTAAACTCCGTCACGTTCTCATTACGGACTCCTCGGCCGTCTAAAGGGTTAAAGCGAATCCAAGCGCCTACGTCGGGATTATAATCGCCCAGGACGGCCCCGATATCGCCGTCACACTCTGATAAGGCGTGAATAAGCTCCCCTGCTGTACGCTTAAATTTTCCCTTAGACGGCAAGAATTTCCCGTCCTGTTCCCAAGATTCAGTCACGTAGCCGACGTAATCGGAACTGTCATAGAGAAGCTCTAAATAAGTAATTAAATCTTTGGCGGGATTCCAATTATCGCCGGGGTCTTCAATTTCTCGGCCTTCCACCCAGTTCTTATCGATAATGACTTCTTCGTCGGCAATGATTTCATCATCCCATCCATACGCCCGATCGGGTAAATGGGGTGCGACGGTCCAGCCGTTTTCTTTGGCCATGTTTACGATAGTAGCTCCCGTAACGGGACTTCCGTTATAGTGTCCTGTGAACGTTGCCCATTTCTTCGTACATTCTCCGGCGTGATAACGAGTGATGTCTTTGGCACTCCAGGATTTCCAGTCGCTAATGTCGTAGCCTTCTTCTTTAAGCCCCATTCCGACCTGCAGCCATTCCTGATAATCGCAAAAGGCGGGGTCGATGTAGTCCAATAAAGGTATTAAGTTGATTTTACGCATTGCTTTTTCATCTCCTTTATCGGACTACGCCGGGATATAGGTTTCAGGCGTTACGCCATTCGGAACTCTCCAATTATTCATGGAAATTCGGGCAATCATAGAAGAGGCCTGGTCAAACGTCCATGTCCCGACGTGCTGGAAACCACGGGACTCCAGGAAGCGTATTTGTTTCGGCCTTGACAGGCTCATATCCTGACGTTTCTTTAATCTGTCTAGAAGAAGTGAAGCCTTGCCAGCGTTTTCAATCTCATCGGCAAAGATACCGAATTTTTCAAGGGCTTGAATTTGTTTTACAGACGGCGGCGCCATTTCATAACCAAACGACGGCACATATCCCGATAAGTCTTCAGACTGTATGGACATTTCAAACTGTAGCGGATCCACAAGCTTACGCTTGCGCTTTTTCATTTCCTTAAGCTTTTCAGCTAAGGCTTGTTCCCGTTCAGCCACGACATCCGATTCAGATTCTTTTTTGAGTTCTTCAATATCAATCGGAACCGCCGAGTCTTCAAGTTTTTCCGTCATTTTCTTTGCGATGTCTTCATCTTTACTGATGAGATGTGCCGGTCGACATAACTCGTGCCGTTCCGTGTTCCATAAAAAATCAAGCAGCAATACATTCTCTTTTCCTTCGTGTAATCGAGTGCCACGGCCTACCATTTGGCTATATAAAGCTCGGGATTTGGTTGCTCGCAGAACGATAATGCAATCCACCGACGGACAATCCCAGCCTTCAGTCAGAAGCATACTGTTACATAGAACATCGTATTTCCCGTCCTCAAAGTCTTTAAGGACTTCTGCCCTATCTTGGCTATTGCCGTTTACTTCGGCGGCTTTAAAGCCGTATTTACGAAGATATCGGCAGAATTTCTTACTCGTTTCTACAAGAGGTAAGAATACGACGGTCTTTCGGTCTTTAGCGTATGTCACCATTTCTTCTGCAATCTTATCAAGATACGGCTCAAGAGCCGTTCCGAGTTCCCCTACTTTGTAATCGCCTGCCGCCATGCCGACATGTGCAATGTCCAATTGCAGAGGGATGGTCTGTGCGACGATTTGAGAGAGGTATCCGGCTTTAATAGCTTGCGGAAGTTTGTATTCATACGCTAAGCTGTCGTATATCTGTCCGAGGTTACGCATATCGCTTCTGTCAGGCGTTGCCGTAACGCCCAGGACTTTCGCGTTAGAGAAGTAGTTTAAAACGTTCTGGTAGCTATCTGAAATAGAATGATGAGCTTCATCGATAATGATCGTGTCGTAGTAATCAGGAGAAAACTGAGACAGTCGTTTCTCACGCATAAGCGTTTGAACACTGCCGACGGTAATTCGATACCAAGATTGAAGAGCCGTCTGCTCGGCTTTTTCTACAGCACATTTTAGGCCTGTGGCTTTCGCTATTTTATCGGCTGCTTGTTCCAGGAGTTCTCCACGATGTGCCAGGATTAAAACTCTATTACCGACTCGTACTTGAGATTCGGCAATCTTAGCGAAGCAAATAGTCTTTCCACAATTATGGGTGATTGTAAAATCATCTAATAAATAACGGTTGTCTCCATCAACAGTAAATCCAATGTATGCCCCTGTTCCGATGGGTTCTACAGTAAATCCAGTAACAAGAACATTTTTCTTTTGTTTTCGTGAAGTAGCCATTTTTCGCTGAACTTTCATAGGGATTTTATCGCAGTTCCCGCTAATACTAACCCGGTAGTATGTTCCTACAAAATTATTGCACCCCTTTTTACAGGGTGTAACATAGGCCGCGAGCCCAACCGATCTACACATAAAGGCCAAATCATTAGAAAGGCGTTCGGATTTAGAAATAAAATCATAGCCGTTATATGTAAAGTGGCCATCACTATCTAACAATCCAGCAATAACGTTAAGACGTACCCCTATAGGGCCTGTTTTATAGATATCAGGTACTTGTTTTGTAGCAGATGTTTTTCCTCTCATGCCTAAATCTTTTAAAGAACGAATAAAGGCGGAGCGAGTGTATGCTTTTTTACTGGCAAAAATATAGGTTGTCGCCTTCCCAGCCGGTTCTGTACGAATCCGCAAATCCAATAATTCCGCTTGTTGGTGAATGACCTTCACCACTTCATCATCCATGGTGGTGATACTGATAGAGGAACCATTTAACCCGCCATCCCCTAATAATATCCCCAAGAAATAAGGATCAATAGGGTAATCGTTTTGGTGGGAATGATAGAAAGTAATAGCGTCTGCTCGAATCAGTTTGTGGATATGTTTTTTCCATTTACTCCAGGTAAGCCATT
This sequence comes from Megasphaera vaginalis (ex Bordigoni et al. 2020), assembly GCF_900240295.1. Classification (NCBI taxonomy): domain Bacteria; kingdom Bacillati; phylum Bacillota; class Negativicutes; order Veillonellales; family Veillonellaceae; genus Megasphaera; species Megasphaera vaginalis (ex Bordigoni et al. 2020). The sequence goes on along the minus strand of NZ_OEQB01000006.1, from coordinate 137,187 downwards.
CTTTTACAGAAACATCAATAATTTCACCACCATGTTTTTCACTTGGATATACGGGATGATTCGATTCTTTGGTTCGTTTTAATGTCAGCATATGATTTTCATCTACAACGAAAGGCTTGCCTTTTACCGGGCAAATTTTATACAAATATCCTTCTCCGTGGATGATTTGAAGGATATGCCGGGGAGTACCATCGCTTCCCAATAGGCAATCTTTTAGCTGGACATCTTCCACCTTTTTTATATTTCCATCCGCTAACAATACTTTTTCTCCGATAGCATGGCATCCTGTGGGCAAGACGAGTAATGTTTTGTTATGGCCTATGTCCCATTCATGCAGGACGGCGTCGACCGCCTCCTGCTGATAGGGACGAAGCTCAATGCCCACGATTAAAAGGCTCCTTGAGTCCACTCTTTACCCGATTCTTCCTTGTCGTAGAACCGGTCGACGTTCGGGTAAGTCTTTCCGTTATATTCCCGAAGTTTAATCTTAAAGCGACCGATAGATCCGAGGACTTCATTCCAGCGGATCGTGAACTTGTCATCGCCCTTCTTCATGTGTCCGATGGCACGGGCAAATCCGGTGAGTTGCCATTGTGATTTACTGTGTAAGAAGAGGTTCTGCTTAATGCGACCTTTTTGGCCGTTCACGTTTACTTCGTATGTTATTTTCGCCTCGTTGCATGCAGGCATTTTCTCGCTGCCTTCAAAGTAGCCTCGCTCGAAGTTGGTAATCTTAAAGTCATAATCTCCTGCGGGTATGTCGACAAACTCGTTTTCCACTGCTTCAATTTCTTCGTCCCAACTAAATGCTCTTTCTTCTGCCATGATCGTTATCCTCCTTATTATTAAAACGGTACATTTTCGTCTCGGTTTGCTTCTATCGCCTGAGCTACAGTGTCGAATGCGGCAATTAAGCAACCGTCTATAAATTCTTTCGGGTAGTCTTTAATTCTCATATCAGCCGGGAAGTACCCTTTACTTCCTACAACGGCTTGTATTTCAGCTTCTGTGATATTTCGTGCTTCCATAAGCTTCTTCAGGTCTTTCGGGATCCCGTCGTCTTCCTTAGCCTTCTTTTTAGGCTCGGCTTTTACAACAGGTTCTGCTTTCGGCGTTTCTTCTTTCGGAGGGGTTTTCATTTCCTCTACAGGTTTCTCTTCAACTTGCGATTTTTGAATATTTTTAGGTATACAATTTTCTATTTGAGTAAATTCGAAGGGTAAGCATTCCTTCAATCCGTGCCGGTTCTTAGCGTCCCAATTCGGATGGTGACTTGTATACATCACACGTTGTCCGCCTGAGACACGGACCTTCTTACTGTTACCGTCCTTGCTATCGACTTTTAAAACTTCCTCTTTGTAGTTGGCAAAAAGTAGCATGTCCGCCCACTCTTTGACCATGTCGGAAATTTTTTGACTGGCGGCTTTATTGAGCTTCAGTTCGTACCGATCGTACGGGGGTTGGTCAGGCCGTTCGAATTTTCGCACCATAGCATGTGCCGTGAGAACTACGTTCATCCCGCTTTCAATTAAATCCTGGAGCTTATTAAGCAGCCGTCCGAATTCTTCCTTCTCATAGACGTATCCCTTGCCATACCCGATATCTTCAATACCGCTTACCTGGTACTTCGAGCAAATGTGCTGTACGCAAAGCTGTTCCGCCCAGTCGATAGTGTCGATGACTAAGGTTGTAAATCCTTGGTGGTCTTTCGTAAGCTCTTGAACGTATTCCATAAGTACCGCCCAAGACGTCGGCCGTTCCAATCGGGCTACATCCATATGAGCCGTTCCTGCTTCTGTATCGATAAACAAGGGATCGGGGAATTGTGCGGCAAATGTACTTTTCCCTATTCCTTCAGGACCATATACAACGACTTTCTGGTATCGCTCTTGCTTTCCTGTAATTATTTTCATAGCTACCTCCTTTAGAATTTACCGGCTTCCCATTTCTTTGCTTCTACAGGCTGCGGTGTCGAGTCTTTAATGTAACCGTCTTCAATAATGATGCTGCAGCTATCATCCATTCCGACTCTCGTAGCAATAACTTGAAGTCCTTCGCGGGTGAGCCAATCAGAGAACTCTTTAAGTGTTTCCTGATCCATTTGTTCGAGCTTATCCATGAGAACAAATCCGCACTCGGGGTTTAGCTTACGAATAATCGCTGTAGCCACCATGAGCTGTTCGGCGCCGCTCATGCCGTCCCATTGCTGCCCCTTGTAAATAAGCTCGCCATCTTTTACGCCAAGTTCCGGAAGGGGTAAATCAGCCTTGTTAAGAAGATCGTTCTTAGCTTCCTTGACGGCTTCAATTTCTGCCGTCAGTCCGTTATATTCAGCCGCCAACTCATCGGCTTCGGCCTGGGCTTTTTCTTTTTCTTGGTTGGCTCGCACCTTACGGTTGATCTCATCAACGTGAGCAATATTCATTTCCAATTCTTCGGTACTTTCGTCAATAAGCTCATTAACTGTTTTTTGAGCCGTCTCCATATCGGCTAACAGCGACTCTTGCTTTGCCTGGGCTTCTTCTAAAGAGGTTTTAAGCTGAGCAATCCGGGCGATAAGCGTTTCGTGTTCTTCCGTCATCTTAGTTAACTGTTCACGCTTACGTTGATTCTCGCCGTTTTGCGCCAAAATTTCTTGTTGTTGCTTAATTAAATCCGAAGCACTTACCGGCTCTGCAGGAGCGTCGGGATAATACTCGAGCTCATCGGCGTAGGATTTCTTCTGCTTTGCGATACGGCCGATTTCAAGGCGTCGGTTATATCGCTGTGCTTCTTTTGCGTCGAGTTCGGCCAATTCGTCGCCAATGCCAATAATCTGCAGTAATGTATTAGCCTTATCTTTTGAGTTCATACCCATGAACTTCGGCAAGTCTAGAGCCAGTTTCTCGATGAAGCTGTCCAAGAGCTTTTGTCCGGCTTTCTCACCGGTCGGGTCAATGACCTTAAGGGAGCTCTTCGCTCCCTTTCGTTCGACGATAAGGCCGTTGGAAAGTTCAATATGAATTTCAGGCGGGATCGTGCTGCTATCTCTTGCCGCATTAGACGGCTTGAATTTATCGCCGCCTAATGCCCAGGCTATGGCATCCAAGACGGACGTTTTGCCTTGGCCGTTCCGGCCCCCGATTACCGTTAACCCATTTGGGGCTAATTCCATGGAAACCGCCTTTACTCGTTTTACATTTTCAACTTCAAAACTATTAATTTTTACTGACATATATTTCATCCTTTCTATGGTATAATCACACTCATAAGGAGGTGATCCTAATGAGCGTGGAAGAAATAACAAAGGAAATCGTAATAGCAATGATTCAAAAAGGATACTTTCACCAATGTACTGACAATCACAATCAAACAACTCGAACAGATGAACGAATTCAGTTAATATCTAAAGCGTTTAGGGAAATATGCTCGACCGTTAAAGATGCGCGGTAATTAGTACCACATTTTCTCTGATTTCCCTGATGGTATCAGGGTTTATTGTAGTTACAGAACTATGCATTGCATCCTGTATTAAAAACAATGTCAGTTCTTCAAATGCATGAATAATTTTTTCTTTATTCTGATTTTGCAGTTCCATAAGTTACCTCCATCTGGTATAATAAATTTGAGTATTTTGGTATGTGGCTGTTGTCGGCGTTTGCCGGCAGCAGCCATTTTTTTTAGTATCTGATGACCAGCCGCTGCCCCGGTTTCAGTGTCGGATCCGGGCCCAAATCATTATTGATTTGGATTTCATAAATTACTTCGCGGACGTCCTGCCCGGTCTTGTCAGCGATAGGCCCGGCGATTTCCCACAGCGTTTCGTCTGTGTCGACGACGTGGATGATAGCTGTGTCGTTCGCAATGGTTTCGGCCTGGGACCAGGGCGTCGTGCTACCGAGATACAGCCCGACTCCGAAAGCGGCCACGATGGCCATCGCACTCCGGACGGCCCGGAAACGCGGCTTACGCTTTGACCTGGTCAACCCATGATCGTAAATTTTCATCGTCTTCATGGTTTTTTCCACCTCCTTCCACGAAGCCAATCAACTGAGTTTTCGTACACCGGACGGTACGCCCATACCGGAAACCTATTTCATGAATGATTTCGTAAGCCTGGTTCATGCCAATCCTTAAGAATTCGGCCACATCTTTAGCCGTTAAAATTGGGGGTAATCCCTTGTAAATGTCTTGATTCATGATTTCCTCCTTTCTTCTCCCGTTCTGGTATAATGACCATGAAGGGGAGTGATGACTATGCGCATTAATTTTTGCTCATAAACTTCTAATTCTGTTTATTTAAAAAAAAGGAGAGATTCTAATGGATCCAATCACCGTATCAGTAGCAACAGCAGCTCTGACCTCACTCGCTAGCAAAGGAGCTGACGCTCCTGCAAAAACGCTAAATCTGCTTTGGCAAGCAACCTTTGGTAGATGGGATGAAAAACTCAAGCAAACTGTTGAAGCGAATATTCGCCGTTATGCAAAAGACATCGATGATGAAGTAAGTAAAATCCCAAACGACTCAATTAATAATAATCCCGACATTAGTGTTATCGGGCCTGCATTAGAGGCATCAAAATATTACGTAGAAAAAACGGATGTACGAAAAATGTTTGCTAAATTAATAGCAGCTGAATTCGATGCACGAAGTTCTGATAAAGTTCATATTGCTTTTGTAGAAATCATTAAGCAAATGTCTGCCAACGACGCTAAACTATTGAAAATATTACCTAAAGTAGGCCCATTGGCTGAATTCAGACTATATGCCAATGATCGTAAGTCCTATACTTCTCTAGGCAAAGACATTATCTACATTCCAGGTTTGATAGAAACTAACTTCGAAAACAATGCAATTTCTATCAATAACTTATCCCGCCTTGGAATTGTTGAGTTGAGCCATATTTCATCCCTCGTTGACGAAACTATTTACAAGGCCTACGAAGCTTTTGATGAATATAAACAAGGTACAAAGATAGTTCAAGAGCATCCAGACAATTACAGTAGTATGGAAGTTTCCAGTGGGTCGTTTTCTATTACACCTTTTGGAGATGTCTTTAAAAAGATTTGCCTATAGTTTTTGGATTTTTTCCCACATAAACTCTCCCATCTTTACTGCCAACCATCCTGCAACGGTAACATTAATAATGGTTGAAACTAAAATCATTAGACAAATAAAAATATAGTTTTCCATTTTAGCCTCCAGATAATTAATTTTTTGAATATTCCATATCAAACCATCTTTTTATGGATTCGCAGGAAAGGTCATCAAGTGCCAGCTTGGTGGCCTTTTCTTCATATTGACGGTCAATAATGGTTTTGATGCGTCGCCATTCGTTCGCTTTTAGCCCATTTATTAATTGCAATACAATGGCCAGCTTTTCCTTGCTCGTCATGTGCTCGCCTCCTAGTGCCCCGCTTCCTGCTCTGCCGGCAGTTGATTAACCCAGTCCGGAATACTCGGATACGATGCTTCGTGATTGACCCACGCCGGAATCTTTTGATATTTCATGTTGTAGTCTCCTTTCTTAATTTACTATTACGAGGCTGCCTTTTTAGCCTAGGCTTCTCACCATGCCCCTGAATACTTTTCGGACAGCAAGTCCGATCATCTTTACAAACCGGAGCAAGTCGGCCCGTCGCAGTTACAACAAAGCACCACTGATACGGCTCTAGCTCCTTGCCGCAATACCAACAGTGCATGACTTATAACTCTCCTCTCATATACTTTTCAAATTTTGCAGCGTTGATATGATAGTTATACCGGGTATTCTTTTCGTCCGTTTTAAATGCTTCCCCAAAGGGTAATAGCCCTCTTTGCAGCCCGATACGGACAAACGGCATACTCTTGCCCATGCGTTTTGCTGCTTCAGCAATAGATATTTTCATAGGTACCTTCCTTTCCTGATATAATCACTGAAATCGGTACGAAGGTTATCGCAAACCAGATAGGTATGTCGCCATCACGATGCGGTGCAGTAAGCATCCTCGCTAGTATCTTGATACCCAAATACCTATGAGAATTGACACTTGGACAATCCCAATAAAAACGCTCCATCCTATGACAAAATACAAACGGTATAGGGTAGCTTGCTGCATATCAGTCATTGACACCTTAGCACAATCGGTAAAAATCATACGGATAATTTTCAGAGCCCTGTTCCCGCAGGGTTCTTTTTCTTTGTCTTCCATTCTCCTTGTCTCCTTCCCTCTTTGGTTCATGTACCAGTATCCTTTTCTTGTCTCTGTCTGCAATACTCACTTAAAATAGCCATAATTAACCCATTCAGTGATAATCCTCGGCGGACTGCTTCATCAGTAAGCCATCGCTTTATCTCTTCAGGCATTCGCAACAAAAAAGATTCTTTCATTTTCCTCTCCTTTTTGATATCTTTTTACTATCTGTTAGATATTATACGTCGTATTCCGCCCATTGTAAATATCTATTTGATATCTTTTAGAATCTTGTTAGTGATGTCGTGTAATGATATAATTTTGATATCTAAAAGGAGTGTGATATTATGGCACAAGCAAACCCTTATCCTCTAAGGATTGACGAGGCGATAATGGCGAAGATGAAACAGCTGGCCAAAGAAAATGGTCGGTCGGTAAACAAAGAAATTGAATACGCTCTCAGGCGATACATTATGGCTCGTGATCCAAAAAATTCGCTTCCAAAGGATTAATTTTTATTAAGATCAATTCATTCACACTTATACCTGTTTTTTTCGCTTCCGCTCTCAACGCTTCGTACAGCTCATCCGGCAGACGAAGCGTTATTTGCTTCTTCCCGGTCATCCGGACCCTGTTCCCGCAGGGTTCTTTTTCTTTATCTTCCATTCCTCTCACCTCTTTTTATTGTCTACTTTAAGTAAACTAAAATGGCAAAATAATATCATCAATAGTCACCGAATATAATTTGCACAACGCCGCAAGATTATTGTAATCAATTTCAGTTTTTCCGTTTTCCCAGTTGTTTACGGTTGACTTAGACTTTCTCATCTTTTTAGCAACATCATCTTGAGAAAATCCTGCATTATATCTTGCGGCTTTTAGTGATATTTTTAATCTCGGCATTTGGCTTTCACCTCCCTTACAACGCTTATTATAGTTTACTTTTAGTAGAGTGTCAATACTTAAAGTGAACTATTTTATTTTTAGTATTGACTTTTATCTACTTAAAGTAATATCATGATTATAAGGAGGTTATTCTTATGTCAGACGATTTTAAAAAAGTATTTGCAAAAAATTTAAGCTATCAACTCGCTAAACACCACAAAACACAAAGTGACTTAGTTGTTGATTTAAAATTAAATAAATCCACTGTATCGACTTGGATAAACGGGACTAAGATGCCACGAATGAATAAAGTTGAACAATTAGCTCTATACTTTGGCATTGAAAAATCAGACTTAATTGAAAACAAATTATCCGCATCAAATTCAGCAAAAGGCGTTCGCATTCCTGTACTAGGATATGTCATAGCCGGTATACCCATTGATGCTATCGAAGATATCCTTGACTATGAGGAGATTTCTGCAGAACTAGCTGCTACCGGCGACTTCTTTTGTTTAAAAGTCAAAGGAAACTCTATGGAACCAACTTTTACAGAAGGTGACGTCTTAGTTATTCGTCAGCAACCTGATGTTGAATCAAATGAAATTGCTGTCGTATTAGTTAATGGCGCAGAAGGAACTGTAAAAAGAATTAAAAAATCCTCTGCAGGTATCACACTTATTGGTGATAATGTCTCTTCCTTCTTGCCGGTCTTCTATACAAACGAAGAAATTCAGCAGCTCCCCGTAAAGATTATTGGCAAAGTTATTGAATTAAGACGATCATTTTAGAAAGGAATGAAGCTGTTCTTTATGGGAGATAATAATAAAACAAGAAAAAAGACTGACCTAAAAAATATACAAAATAAGCCAATTCTCCTTGCAAACATAGCCACACTATCATGTAATCAACGCCAGTATTTAACGGATGAAACAGAATTGGATTATCATCGGGCAGCGGTCTTATATTATGGGCTATCTGAACAACTATCAAAACTAAAAAATGAAAAGAAATTCCATCAGATGAATAACCAGCGTTTTATTTCTCTAAAAAGGGGTTCTATTATAAAAATAGATTTTGGCTTACCGTTAGGTTCTGAATTTGGTGGACTTCATTATGCAATAGTGCTTCACTCTTCTAACACATTCAATCCTCTTGTATCTGTATTACCCATAAAAAGCTATAAAGATAATAATTACTATAAAACGGACATTCTATTTGACGATGAAATATATCAAGCAATTCGTAGTCATTTACTGGTAGCCAAAAGCATTCGTCGTCACAGAATAAAAACCTTTAAAACCCTTTTGCGAGACCACAACAAGCGTATAGAAAGCCTTTTTACCCAAGCCGCAAAGGAAGGATTTTCATTAAAAAAAGATTCTTTTGATTTATTAGGTGCAATTTTTCACGGTAGTGCGACACTGAAAACTGCCCTACAAGAATCACGTAATATCCCAGACGATGAGTTAAAGAAAATGCAAGATCGCATACTTCGCAACATGAACAACGTGAAAGTCATTGCAGGAGAATCAAAAAAATTTAAAAAACAAAGTATTGGCATCACATCTCAAATAAGAACACTAAGCAAAATCCGAATTAAGTTTCCGTTAAATCGATTCGATCCACTATACAACATTCGAGTCGATTCAAAAACACTCGATAAAATAAGTCAAGCATTACATAATTACTACTTATAACCTTGACATGCTAAGCTAACCACTATATAATATGGCCATAAGCGGTTTACCCGCACATACTAATGATGCGAAGAGAACTACTATGGCCAATGCCTAGTAGTTCTCTTCTTTTTTATTAACCCTCATTGAAGAAATGATTCGTCGCAGTGAATTTATAGACGATACGAAAGATATGGAGTTCTTCTATCACGTTGTCTAGAGAGAATAGAGGCTATTCCATGCGAAATTATTTTTATCAATCTAAGCTCAAATTTATCGTGCAATTATCGTTTATTACCCTCTGTAAATCCGCTACTTTTACGGGTTTTGCTGTTTATTTATCGTTCACTTATCGTTCACTTATCGTCCACTTTATAGGGAAAGGGCATCATACATGAATGAAGATTCCTCTATGAACGTTACATCTACTACTAATAAATACGATCGCTCTAAAACATCTAAGTCCTATGGATACGTCAATAACAAGGATGTTAAATTCGAGTATATAACGGGTCTCTATATTGATAGGTTCCGCAGTTTATCAAAGAGAACTCTAAAATTAGGTGAATATCTTACTGTTATAACAGGTAAAAATGGGACAATGAAGTCATCTATTTTAGGACTAATTGCTCATCCTTTTAGCGCGCCTAATAATGCAAAAGATATGTATGGTAATGAGTTAAAAACCTCTTGGGTGGATGTTTTTCGATTAAGCTTAGAAAAAGATACGGAATTATATCTTTACTATATTCAAGGAACCACTATTAAAAACGAAGAAATATCTGAACCCGTACGCATATATCGCCGTCAATCAGAAAAGAGGCATCGTTTAACCGTAGGCGCAACAAATGAGAAGGGACAAGGAAATTTCTCACTAAATACTTCTTATCTTAATTTAAAACGACTATTTCCCATAATTGACACTAATGCTCAAAAAACAGATATTGAAATCACACTGGAAGACAAGGCGTGGATCGCAAAATCTTATGAACGTATCATGCAAAGAAGCACTTATGAAAACTCAGAAGCTATTTCAGACGGGAAAAGTAAGAACACTTTAGCGCCTCTAAACAGTTATTACGACTTCAACTCTATTTCATCAGGAGAAGACAACTTAGGAATTATTCTTTGCAAAATGCTCGCTTTTGAAAAGGATTCTACCAATACTGATTGTTTACAAGGATTGTTGTGTATTGATGAAGTCGAAGCATCTTTGCACCCATCTGCCCAAATTCAACTAATAGACTTTTTTCTTGATTGGAGTAAACGCACCCATGTTCAAATAGTTGTCACAACACACTCTCTTTACCTAATTGACCATTGCTTGAGATTACAATTGAAAGATACTTCTTTTCTAGAAAAAATTGTCATCAATAATTTAAGCACTCAACAAGTCGGGGATGATCATAATTTTAATATTATGATCAATCCAGGATTTAATACCATTTATAAGGAACTAACATATAATGACAGCTCTACTCCTAGTCCTTATAAAATAAATATCATATGTGAAGATGATGTTGCTGTACAGGCTTTAAGAATTATTCTGAAACCAACAGTTTGTCATAATCTAGAATTTATAACCAATATATCAGGAGCAGAGGGAACACCTTGGAAAGGATTAGTATCGTTATCAAAAAATGGCAAAAAATTATTAGAAGACTCTATTATTGTTGTTGATCCAGATGTAAATTTGTCTTCTCAATCCAATATTGACAGTAATTATATTATAAAAATACCAGAGCCGGATAATAAGCTATTCCCATTAGAGCGTCGAATTGTTTATTATATCTATTATTTAGATGGAGCCAATCAATTATTTAATGATAGAGAAAAAGATGCCATAAAATCGGATCTAACAAGATTCCACATATTTAGTTCTAATCTTTCAGATAAAAATAGTCTTTCTATCAGCCCGTTTAAAAATTGGAAAGATGAAAATAAACGCTTATACACAAAAGCTCTTCGTCAATACATAAAAGAAAATCCCCAAATATTCCTGTCATTCCGAACAGAATTACTTGAACTAATAAACTCTCGCAGAGCGAAAAAGGCATTACCCCCTTTAAATTAATTATATAAAAGTTATATTGGCCAAAACATTTATAATGATTTACACTTATTAAAAGGAGGTGTGGCTATGCCAAGAACTAAATCTATATTGCGATATCCCGGGGGAAAAACGCAGCTTGCTAAATTTGTTGAACACTTAATCCACCTTAACGACTTAAACTCTACGATATACTGCGAGCCTTTTTCTGGCGGTTCCGGAGTATCCATGGAGTTATTGCTTTCTAATAAAGTAGATTCTATCATTTTAAATGACTATGATGTTGCTATATATTCAGTTTGGTATGCGGTCTTACATGAGTCTGAACGTCTAATTCATGACATCCTCACAACTCCCATTACAATGACTGAATGGATCAATCAAAAAAGCATATATGACAAATTACGTGAAAATCAAACATATGATTATAGGTTGGCATTCTCTACCCTCTTTTTGAATAGGACAAACAGAGCTGGTATTATTACAGGAGGCCCTATTGGTGGGTATGAACAAAATTCTAAATATAAACTTAACTGCAGGTTTAACAAAGAGGCGCTAGTCAAAAAGATTGCTGATATCTCTACTCAACGGGATCGGATTAGACTTTATATGTTAGACGCCAAAGAATTAATTCATAATATATTACTCAACATATCTCCCAAGTGTTTATTTACCTTTTTTGACCCCCCGTATTATAGGCAAGGGCAATTATTATACAAAAACTCCTTTAAACATGATGATCATGTTTTCTTATATAATGCCATTAGAGAAATGGATTCATACCGCTGGATTACCACATATGATCATTGTGATGAAATTGCTAAAATATATAGCGATTTACCTGCCCATACATATACCCTACAATATTCCGCAAGAATAACGAGAAAAGAAAAAGAGTATTTATATAGTAGTCCAAATACACAGATAGAATCATTCGATAAAGTAATTTTACAATAAAAAAAACTCCCCCACTCTGCTACCAACAGAATGAGGGAGAGCGCCGGAGATACTACCAATATCACCGGCAATATAATCCACCTAACCAAGGGCTGATTACGCTATAAGTATATCACAAATCAGCCCCTCATTTACAATAAAGGAGCTGATTTTTTTATGCGATTACCAAACGGTTATGGCTCTGTCGTAAAACTAGCCGGCAAACGACGAAAACCATACGGCGCCCGAATAACGGTGTACTGGACAGACGACGGCAAGCAAGTATTCAAATACCTTGGGTACTACAAAACACGGCAGGAAGCGCTGGAAGCATTGCAGATCTATAATAAATCACCGTATGACCTGGAAACACATAAACTTACTTTTGCTGATATTTATCAAAAATGGGCGCAGGAACGATATAAAGATGATCCGGTACCTAATACGTATACGTCCGCATTTAAGCACGCATCAGCATTAAATGATATGCAATTTACCAATATCCGCGCGTATCATATCCAGGACGTAATTGATACTTGTAAATTAGGATATTCAACCAAGAAAAATATCCGGATATTAATCAGTCAGCTATACAAGTTTTGTATTATACACGAGATATGCAATACCGATTATGCCAAGCTTACAAAACTGCCGCCAGCCGTTGAAAGCCGTGTACATAAACCATTTACTCGCAATGAAATTGATCTACTATGGCAGCATATCGATGACATCGGCGCTCGCTTTGCACTCGTTTATATCTATACCGGCATGAGACCGACAGAGCTGCTCAAGATAAAAATAAAAGACGTACATCTTAACGAGAGCTATATGATGGGAGGAATGAAAACAGCCGCAGGTATTAACCGTGCCATCCCCATACATAATCGGATTAGTCCTTTTATCAAAGACTGGTATAACGACAGCAACGAATATCTTGTCATGAACAGCTCGGATGGTAAACCGATGTTAAACTATGACCGACTGCGGATGTATGTATGGCAACGATCGCCAATCTTGAGGGCTATGGATCACAAGCCGCATGACGGACGTCATACTTGTGCGACACTACTTGATGATGCCGGGGTTAATAAAAAAGTAATACAATTAATTCTTGGTCACAAGAGCAGAGATATTACGCACCGTGTATATACGCACAAGACACTGACGCAGCTTATCGACGGAATCAATTGTATACTGTAAGTATATTGTTCGTGTATTACAGTTAAATTTTTACTTATTTTTACTCAAATTTATAAGTACTATAAAACAAAGAAACCGCATAGACATAGTGTCAATGCGGTTTTGTACTTGCATAAAGTTGTAATGTTCTTAACGTTTCGAGAACTGAGATGCCTTACGTGCTTTTTTCAAACCGTATTTACGACGTTCTTTTTCGCGTGGGTCACGAGTCAGAAAACCGGCTTTCTTCAAAGCCTGACGAAAATCTCCGTCGACTTCCAAGAGAGCACGGCTGATGCCGTGACGGATCGCACCGGCCTGACCGGAAGGGCCGCCGCCCTTGACATCAGCAATAATATCATACTGTTCGCTTACGCCTGTCAATACGAGAGGCTGCTTAATAACCAATTCCAGCGTCTTCCGACCGAAATATTCATTCAATTCCTTCTTATTGACTGTAATGTTTCCTTGACCCGGAACCAGACGAACTCTGGCAACGGATGTCTTTCTACGGCCAGTGCCGTAGTATTGTGCTACTGCCATGAAATCTTCCTCCCGGTATTATCGAATATCCAACGTCAAAACTTCAGGTTTCTGAGCCTGATGCGGGTGTTCTGCACCAGCGTACACATTCAGTTTGCGATACATCTGTTCACCCAATTTATTTTTCGGCAACATGCCGCGAATTGCCATTTCAACAACTCGTTCCGGATATTTTTCCAACATCTGGCCGGCTTGCGTAAACGTGGATCCGCCGGGATAACCGGAATGATGGAAATAAGTCTTCTGAATCAATTTCTTACCAGACAAAACAACTTTATCTGCATTGACGACGATGACGAAATCACCGGTATCAACATGCGGGGTAAATGTTGGTTTATGTTTTCCCCGAAGAACTTTAGCCACTTCGGCAGCAAGACGGCCTAATGTCTGGCCTTCTGCATCAACAACAAACCACTTGCGTTCGATGTTGCCTGCATTAGCCATAAATGTAGTTTTCATGCTTGCAATTCCTCCCTAATACAACGCTACCTTAAGCTTTAGGTCCTCTTTCTCCGGGGCTGTGGAGTCCAAGTGAAAAGCTTACTAATTTATTTTATAGATTTGCCTTGTCATTGTCAAGGATTTTTTACCTTTCAGCGATTTCAATGCTGCGGTCAAAGGTATTTCAAAAATAATTTGCGACTACTCTTTTATTTACTGTATCATAAAAGGCACACGCCGATCCGGCCTACTTTCCGCATGTCGCCGTCTGTTTGCCGACAGTTTTTTGTTGACAAGGAAAATATATCGTGCTAGACTTACGTCAACAACTTGATAGCCCGGCAATGAAGAGAAGAGTACATGAACGGAATCGGCACAGAGAGCTCCCATATCGGTGCAAGGGAGAGCGGGGAAGTTCGTGGAAGATGGCCTCTGAGCGGATAACCGAATCGTTAAGTTATCTGGGTGCGCCCATTACAGCGCTATGGTATTAAAGGCTTTCGCCTGCGTACCTGAAGAGGCTTGCCTTGTAAAGGGCGAGCGAAATTGGGTGGTAACACGGTACTTCCGTCCCTACAGGGGATGGAAGTTTTTTTATTGCCTCTATTAAGCTGGTTATTCTGTTGGTTAAAACGATATCTAGGGGGAATTCATCATGAGCAAAACGTACCGATTTGAAACATTACAGCAACATGCAGGTCAATCTGCCGATCCGACGACAGGCGCCCGCGCCGTACCCATTTACCAGACGACGTCGTATGTGTTCAAAAACACACAAGACGGCGAAGATCAATTCGCCTTAAAGCAGCCGGGCTATATTTACACGCGTCTCGCCAATCCGACGCAGGAAGTGTTCGAAAAACGCATTGCCGCCTTGGAAGGAGGCACAGCCGCCTTGGCTACGGCAACCGGTGCCGCCGCCATTTCGCTTGCCATCCTGAACCTTGCCGGCGCCGGTGACGAACTCATCGCCGCCCCGACGTTATACGGCGGTACGATTGAACTGTTTACGGAAACCTTCAAGCATCTTGGCATTACGACGCATTTCGCCGATCCTGATCAGCCAACATCCTTTGAAGGCGCCATCACGGCTAAAACCAAGCTGATATATCTCGAAAGCCTCGGCAATCCCGCCGTCAACATTCCCGATTTCGAAGCCATCGCCGCTATTGCGCACCGACACGGCCTGCCCGTTTCTGTCGACAATACCTTCGCCACGCCATATCTTTTCCGCCCGTTGGAACACGGCGCTGACGTTGTCCTCCATTCGGCAACGAAGTTTATCGGCGGTCACGGCACGAGTTTAGGCGGCGTTATCGTGGAAAACGGAGCCTTCGACTGGGCCGGCTCGGGACGTTTTCCGGAACTCGCTTCTCCTGACGCGTCTTATGGCGGAGTCAACTTTGCCAAGGATATTCCGGATGCCGGCTTCGTGACCCGCATCCGTGCCAAAGGGCTGCGCGATCTCGGTCCCAGCATCAGTCCTTTTAACGCCTGGATCCTTCTCCAGGGAACGGAAACCTTATCGCTTCGTGTAGAACGTCACGTCGAAAACGCCCGGAAAATCGCCGCCTTCCTGGATCAGCATCCGAAAGTGGCCAAGGTAAATTACCCCTCGCTCCCGTCTTCTCCGTATAAAGCGCTGGCAGACAAGTATTTTCCGAAAGGAACGGGCTCAATTTTTTCCTTTGAACTGAAGGACGGCTTCCATGCCGCTCG
Source organism: Megasphaera vaginalis (ex Bordigoni et al. 2020) (assembly GCF_900240295.1). Classification (NCBI taxonomy): domain Bacteria; kingdom Bacillati; phylum Bacillota; class Negativicutes; order Veillonellales; family Veillonellaceae; genus Megasphaera; species Megasphaera vaginalis (ex Bordigoni et al. 2020). The sequence continues at coordinate 121,605 of NZ_OEQB01000006.1, read as the reverse complement.
TACCTTTATCGACAAGGCCGAGATATTTTCCGATCTCGCCAACGTAGGCGACTCCAAATCACTGCTCGTCCATCCGGCGTCGACGACGCATCAGCAGCTGTCGTCAGAGGCGCAGAAGGCCTGCGGCATTACGCCGGGAACGGTTCGTATCTCCGTCGGCATCGAAAATATCGATGACCTGTTGGACGATGTAAAACAAGCGTTAGATGCGATTTAGAAAATACCGGAGAGGGGAATAAAGCCATGCCGATTACGATCAAAGACGGACTAAGCGCCAGGGAAAAACTGCATCACGAAGGGATCGGCACAATTTGCCGCAGACGAGCCGTCCACCAGGATATTCGCCCGCTCCGCATCCTCGTCCTCAATCTGATGCCGCTGAAGGAGGTAACGGAGTTTCAGCTGCTGCGACTCTTAGGCGATTCACCGCTACAGGTGGAAGTCGATTTCTGTTATACGGCAACACACGCCGCCTCTCACGTCGACAATACGTATCTGGAAGAAAATTACCTGGTCTTCGCCGACATCAAAAATGATTACTACGACGGTTTTATCATTACCGGCGCGCCTGTCGAAACCCTTGACTTCACCGCCGTTGATTATTGGCCGGAAATGACCCGGTATCTGGACTGGGCAAAAACGCATGTCTTCTCTACCCTCTCTTTCTGCTGGGGCGCTCAGTCAGCGCTGTATCATTACTATCATATCGACAAACAACGCCTGCCAGAAAAGTTGTTCGGGATTTATGAATATGAGCTGACCGCCGAAAACCACCCTCTCCTGCGCGGCTTTGACGATCGCTACTTCATTCCCCAATCACGGCATACGGCAATTGACGATACTGCCGTTTACAATCGACCGGAGCTGGAAGTACTCTCTCGCAATTCAAAAAACGGCATCAACATTATCGGTACGAAAAACTATCGCCGTTTTTTTGTCCTCGGTCATTTCGAATACGACAGGCGAACATTGGAAAGCGAATATATTCGTGATAAGCAGAAAGGACTGCCGATTGCCATACCGGAAAATTATTATCCAAATGATAACACGGAAGAAACGCCATCCTTCATCTGGTGCAGCTACGCCCACCTTTTCTATCATAACTGGTTGAACCTGGTTTACCAGGAAACGCCGTATATCGTAACCGACATGAAGGCAATATGAACGGCACGTCAAAAGCCCCTGTCCGAAGAGAATAATCTCTTCGGACAGGGGCTTTCCAACCATACAAAATTCACCCAGTCAACTGAACCGTTGCCGGCTGCAATGCCGGTCTTACTTACTGAACATAACCTGCATGCCCTGATCTTTCATTTTTACCGAAAGCGGCTCTTTCTGCGCGCCCGTATGGGCAATACCGATCAGGCTGCCGTCCCAGGCAACAACAGTATAACTGTATCCGGGCTTAACGGGAATGGAAAAATAACCGTCGTCGTTCGTTACGGCGACATAAAACCCCGTCGAATGAACAACGCCGTCTTTCACAAAATAGCTGGATCCTTTCCCCTCCATGAGGACAACGCGGCAACGGGGCATTTCCCGGCCCGACGTATCATAGACAGTTCCCGTCACGCATTCCGAACTCGTAGGATCGTACCGGCCGCCGCCGTCGGAACCGCTGTTGTCAATTCGCGGAACGGCACGCACATCACCGGCAGGAACCGCCTTCCCGGAAATATGGCCGTTTGTACTGCCTGTGCCGCCTATACTGCCGATGATACCGCCGAGCCCGAAGGCGCCTGCACTGAGAGGCGCAAGTAAAAAGGCCGCTATACCGACTGCCGCTGTAAGTTGTTTCTGTCTTTTCAACATAACCATCCTCCCTTCACGTCATTACTCATTAATATTCGCACGTCCCCGAAAGAACACAACTCTTGTCTCCATTATATCAAATAGCGTCACAGCTCTACAACGGACAAGTTATACATTGTATGCATACATTATTTCTATACCAGTAGACACAAGGGGTCGCGCGCTATCTGCGAAAAGGAGAAGGGACGCCCCCTTTCCGTTTTCAGATCGAACAGGCAGTCTCTGCCTGCACACCAAGATCCAACGTATATAGTATAAAATATAGTATAAAAGCAGCACTGAAATCTACAGATTCCAGTGCTGCTTTGGCGATTACACCAACTTACTTCGTACCGAAAATACGATCACCGGCGTCACCTAAGCCGGGAACGATATAGCCGTGTTCATTAAGCTTTTCATCCAAGGCCGCCACAAAGATTTTGACGTCAGGATGATCGTTATTGATCCGCTGCACGCCCTTCGGAGCGGCAACAAGACACATCAGCTTAATATGCTGAATCCCCCTGTTTTTCAACAGCGTAATGGCGGCCGAAGCGCTGCCGCCCGTTGCCAACATGGGATCGACGATAATAAAATCACGATTATCGACATCGGGAAGCTTGCAGTAATACTCGACAGGTTCCAACGTTTCCGGATCGCGGTAGAGACCGATATGTCCTACCTTTGCCGTCGGAATCAGATTGAGCATGCCCTGCACCATACCGAGACCGGCGCGAAGAACGGGAACGATCCCCAGTTTTTTGCCGCTGATCTGTTTGCCGATCATTTTCGTAATCGGCGTTTGAATTTCAACATCCTCAAGGGGCAGATCCCGGGTAATTTCATACCCCATGAGCATCGTGATCTCTTCAAGCAAATCACGAAAATCCTTCGATCCCGTTTCCACCTTGCGCATCAACGTTACTTTATGCTGAATCAGCGGATGATTCATTACTTGTACTTCCATGTATAAACTCCTTTTTCACCTGTCCGTTTATTTGTCCATCTCTTTAATCATATTGACGCGCATTTCATGCCGGCCGCCGTCAAAGCCGGTTTTCAGAAAAATACGAACGATTTCTTTCGCCAGTCCCGGCCCGATAACCCGTTCTCCCATCGTGAGAATATTGGCATCGTTATGGCGGCGACAGTATTCCGCCGAAAAGGTGTCATGGCACAAAGCCGCACGAATCCCGGACACTTTATTGGCGGCAATACCGATACCGATACCGGTACCGCAAAGCAAAATTCCCCGGTCAAATGTTCCGCAGGCTACGGCTTCGCCGACTTTTTTGGCAATTTCCGGATAATCACATCTGTCCAGCGTCAACGTACCATAGTCAGTAAAGGCAATCCCTTCTTCCGTCAGAAATGTCTTGATCTCTTCCTTCAACTTGAAACCGCCGTGATCGCTTCCGATGACTAATTTCATAGGATGAGCCTCCTTTATGATGATTGATTTTATTATACCATCTTGTTTACAGCACGACAACATGACCGCCGGCAGCCTTGCCCATGCGGTTCATAATAGCCGCCCCCAGTCCGTCTTCATCGACGCCTTCGGCCAGGATCAGGTCGACGGGGTGGGAGTCAAAGAAAAGAAGCCCGCCGTACAGTTGATTGGCTAACGCCGCTTTATCGCCCCGATTGCCCCAGATATAACAGTTCTCCTGCGGCAGGACTGCCGCCGTCTCACTGCTGACGAGGTAACCGATACGCTTTCCCGCCGTTTCCCGGCGCTGCGCCGCAATCGCCGCCGCCACCGCTTCACCGCTGCCGACATAAACGATCATCGCTGCTGCCGGCGCATAATGACGGTATTTCATCCCCGGCGCCTTCGGTACGCCGGCAGTACCGCTCAACGCCGTATCGACCAAAACCCGTTCCGCCACTTCACCGAGCATGGCCGCCGTGACACCGCCGGGCCGCAAAATCGTCACGGTCCGTTCATCGATACATTCCACAATCGTCGACTCCACGCCGATATGACAGGGACCGCCGTCAATAATCATATCTACACGACCTTCCATGTCATGCGCCGCTTCCGCCGCCGTCGTCGGGCTCGGCCGGCCTGACAGATTGGCACTGGGACCGGCCACGGGAACACCGGCACTCCGCAAAAATGCCCGGGCAACGGCGTGATCAGGACAGCGCAGCGCTACCGTATCTAAGCCGCCGGTAGCTGCATCCGGCACATTGGGCCGACGCGGAAAAATAACGGTCAACGGCCCCGGCCAAAATCGATCCAGCAAGGCTTCGGCGAGAGGCGGCAGCTCTCTGGCCACTTGCATGACCCCTTTTTTATCCGGCACCGTCAAGATCAGCGGATTGTCGCTGGGACGTCCCTTGGCCGTGTAAATGCTGCGGCAGGCATCACTGTCAAGACCGTTTGCGCCGATACCGTAAACGGTTTCCGTCGGAAAAACGACAAGGCCGCCGGCGCGAATAATTCGCCCTGCTTCGTTTAGGCTCTCCCGATCCCGTTCAACATCTGTAATGCGTACTATCTTCGTCTTTTTCATCATATTCGCTCTTTTCGCTGCCAAATAAGAACCCGTTCGATACCGCCGTAATCGGGAATCACCGTCACTTCGGAATAGTTCCCGACAGCGGCGAAAATAGCGGCAACAGCCTGGCGCTGACCGCTGCCGATTTCAACGGCGCAATGGCCGCCGGGTTTCAAGTGCTCCGCCATGACGGCCGCCAGGCGCCGATAAAAGGCGAGCCCGTCAGGGCCGCCGAAAAGCGCCAATTGCGGATCGTGTCTCACTTCCGGCTCCAACGCCGCCATATCGCCGGCCGTCAGATACGGCGGATTGGAAAGTATCCAATCGAAAGTCTGCGTGCCGACTGCCGCCGTTAAATCGCTTTCCTGCCATCGTACTTGCGGCAAATCAAGGGAGGCGCCGTTTTTTGCGGCAACGGCCAGCGCTGCCGCCGAAATATCGACACCGAGCCCCGTTGCCTGCGGCAAATAGTGACAAATGCTGAGAACAATGGCGCCGCTGCCCGTGCCGATGTCCAAAACGGCCGCCGTAGAGTCACGCGGTTCCCGTTCCAAAACCGCTTCAACGAGAAGCTCCGTCTCCGGCCGCGGGACAAGGACATCTTCCGTTACGGAAAATTTGAGCCCCATAAACGACTTGGTTCCGAGAAGATGAGCAACGGAAAACCGCTGTCCCCGCTTCCTGACCAGTTCACGGTAAGCCGCCAACTCTCCCGTCGACAAAGGTTCATCATAATGGGCGTATAAGTAAATGCGTTCTTTTTGAAGGACATGGGCAAGAAGAAGCTCCGCATCAAGACGGGCCGTATCAATTCCTTTGGCGGCAAAAAAACGCTGTGTCCACTGCAAAAGAGCACCGATCGTCCAAAGCTCAGTCATTGGCTTCGGCTTCTTTCATCAATTCGGCACGACGCGCTTCCGCCAAAGCTTGGACGAATTCATCGATTTCACCGTTCAACACGCTTTCCAATTTATAGAGAGTCACGTTAACGCGGTGATCCGTTACCCTTCCCTGCGGATAGTTATACGTACGGATCCGTTCGCTGCGGTCGCCGGTACCGACCTGACTGCGCCGCGTTTCCGTTACTTCGGCAGTCGCTTCCTGTTGCGCTTTGTCCAGCAGGCGCGCCTTCAAGACTCGCACCGCTTTCGCCCGGTTTTCGAGCTGTGACCGTTCATCCTGACATTCGACGACAATCCCCGTCGGAATATGCGTCATACGCACAGCGGAAGACGTCTTGTTGACATGCTGGCCGCCGGCACCGCTGGAACGGAAATAATCCGTTCTCACGTCATCCATATTCAGTTCGACCTCGACATCTTCCGCTTCCGGTAAAACGGCAACCGTTGCCGTCGACGTGTGAATTCGGCCGCCCGCTTCCGTAACGGGGACGCGCTGCACGCGGTGAACGCCGGATTCGTATTTCAGCTTACCGTACACACCGTTCCCTTCAACGGAAAAGATGACTTCCTTAAATCCCCCCAGCTCCGGCGCATTGGAACTGATAATGCTCGCCTTCCAGCCCTTCTGCTTTTCAATATATTTCGAATACATGCGGAAAAGATCGCCGGCAAACAACGCCGCTTCATCACCGCCGGCGCCGCCGCGAATTTCCATAATAACATTTTTATCGTCATGCGGATCTTTCGGCAGCATGAGCATGTGCAGTTCGTCTTCCAGCGCATCCCGTTCTTTTTCAAGGGCGATCAGTTCTTCCTTGGCCATTGCCGCCAGTTCTTCATCACTGCCATTGTCGGCAAGAATATCCTTATCGCCGTCAATCGCCGCCGTTACCTCCTTATACTTGCGAAAAGCCGCGACGAGAGGCGCCAATGCGGCATGTTCACGTGTCAGGCGCTGCCATTCATCTTGCCTGGCAATAACGGACGGATCACTGATACGCTGCTCCAAATCGATGAATTTATTTTCTACTGCCCGTACCTTATCAATAAACACCAACGGTTCCTCACTTTCAAATATCAGATCGATTGCTCCCGCACTGTTGCGGCAAAAGCCGTTTCTGTCACTTCTTTTTCCGCCGGCTTCGCCGCTTCTAACGCGCTGATCGCCACTTCTATCTGGTCGGCATGGGGTTCGCGCGTTGTCAGGTACTGAAGCCACAAGCCCGGTTTGAACAAAGCCGCGACAAGCGGATTTTCCGTACGACTTGCCAAGCGGATCATTTCATAGCTGATACCGGCGACAACCGGCATCAGTACGACGCGCGACAGAATCCGCACCGGCAAAGACGGCCAGCCTAAGAATGCGAAGACAAAGATGGAAACGACCATGACAATCAGCAGAAAATTCGTACCGCATCGCGGATGCAGACGACTCTGTTTACGTACATTCTCTACTGTCAACGCCAAGCCGGACTCGTATGCCCATATCGTCTTATGCTCGGCGCCGTGATATTCGAAAACACGGCGAATATCGCCGGTCAGGGATATCCCCCAAATATAGAGCAGGAAAACGACCAATCGCAGAACGCCTTCAACGATGTTCAGACGAAAAGGATCCGACGCAACGCCGGGAATAAATTTTGCACCGAACGTCGGAACGACGACAAAAAAGACGATGGCCAGTGCAGCGGAAAAGAGCATGGTAAGCGCCATCTGCCGATCGCTCATCTGCTCATCTTCTTCTCCAGACGCCTGGGCCGAGTATGATAAACTGCGCATGCCGTACACCAACGATTCACCCAACGCTACGGAGCCGCGCAGAAAAGGCTTCTTCAAGATCGGAAAGCGATCACCGACGGAACGGATCGGATCCTTTTTCACCGTAATTTCTCCAGACGGCGTCCGCACGGCAGTCGCTATATATTCAGGGCCACGCATCATTACGCCTTCAATAACGGCTTGGCCGCCTACATATATCGGTTTCTTCATACAAAAATCCCTTCTGCATACAAATAGAGCAGAGCATTGCTGCTCTGCCGTCCACTTGTATTGCCGCTATTCAGCTGTTTAGCCTTTTTTACCATAACGTTTATTAAACTGTTCGATACGGCCGCGGGCCGCCTGGGCACGCTGCTGACCCGTAAAGAACGGATGGCATTTCGAGCAAATTTCCACGCGCAGTTCAGATGCTGTTGAACCGGTTTCAAACGTATTGCCGCATGCGCATGTTACAACGGCTTTACCGTACTTCGGATGGATTCCTTCCTTCACCACTCACACCTCTTCTCATCACTCATTCAAAACCTATGCTGATATAGTATAGCATAAGCGTCGCCGCTTTGCAAGAATCAGGCGACGTTTTTCGCAAGGCATACTGCGTCAATGGCTGCCGGCAAATCGCTGCCGTCACTGCAAGATGACATCGCCCTTCCCCAGCATGCCCGATAGGCGTTCCTGCAAATCCCGTCCCGGCGTGATCCAATACTGTTTATCGGCAAGGATCGTCCGTCGGCTGCCGGCAAAGTGAAAATACACCTTCACACTGCCGGGGTATTCACGCAAAACGCCGGCAACCTCTTCGGCAAAATTCGTCCGTTCCAAATGCGCCGGAATCTTGATGAACAATTTGCTTCCGTCACCTGCTTTCCATTCCGTTCCGGGCAAAGGCGCCTGCCGGTGCGGCAGTTGCCGCGCCGCGTCTTTCGCTGCCGCCAGCGGCCGGATCTCATCGGCAACGATCTGCACGGCATCATCGGTAATATCCGCTTTGCCGCGAACAGCAACCGCCATGTCGACAGTCGTCATGTTCAGACAGCGTTCATAAACACGCGGAAAGACGACGACCGTAACGGCGTGCGTAAAATCTTCGACAGTAAGGATAGCCATCTGCTCATTGCGCTTCGTCAGCACCTGGCGCCGCGCCGTAACCAGGCCGCCGATACTGATCGACTTGCCGTCATAAGTCTCTCCGTCTTCCGCATATAATGCGGCCAACGGCGTAACCGCCTTCATTTCCTTTTCATACGCATTCAACGGGTGACCGCTGAAATAAAAGCCGTCATATTCTTTTTCCATGGCCAGGCGCATGTCCATCGGATACTCATCGATATCAGGATATTCCAGTTCCGTTACGGCCGCCACCTCATCGGTATCAAAGAGTCCCATTTGTCCCGAAGCCGTATCCTTCTGGCAAATGGCGCCGAGCGACATGGCCTGATCGATGACGGCCATCAGCTGCGACCGCTTTTTGCCGAACGAATCCATGGCGCCGCACTTGATCAAACTCTCAATGGCCCGGTGATTGACGACATGGGCGTCGACACGGCTGCAAAAATCGCTGAGCGACGTGAAGGCGCCTCCTTTCGTCCGCGTTTCAATAATCGTTTGGATCGCATGTTCGCCGACGCTCTTGACACCGGCCAAGCCGAAACGGATATTTCCGTCCTGGACGGAAAACATGGCCATACTGGCATTAACGTCCGGTGACAGGACCGCCACGCCGTGACGGCGACATTCGGCAACGTAGTAGCTGATCTTGCTGACGTCATTGATCATGCTCGTCATCGTAGCCGCCATGAACTCCGGCCGATAGTGCGCCTTTAAATACGCTGTCTGCCAGGCTACGTAGGCATAGGCGGCGGAATGCGATTTATTGAAACCGTAACCGGCGAAATAAATCATCAGATCGAACACCTTGTTGGCAATCTCCTGATCAATCCCCTTGGTTTCAGTCCCCGCCAGAAAGGCTTCGCGCTGGGCCTTCAGAATATACTCTTTCTTCTTGCCCATGGCCCGCCGCAGCAGGTCGGCCTGCCCCAGACTGAAGCCGCCCATAACCGAAGCGATTTGCATGACCTGTTCCTGATAAAGGATGACGCCGTACGTATCACGCAGAATCGGTTCCAGAAGGGGGTGCAGGTAAGTAACCGTTTTTTCTCCATGACTGCCTTTGATAAAATCGTCGACCATGCCGCTGCCCAACGGCCCCGGGCGATAGAGCGCCACCAGCGGGATCATATCTTCAAAATGCTGCGGCGCCAGGTCTTTTACCAAATTGGTAATTCCCGTCGATTCCATTTGAAAGACGCCGGCCGTATCGCCTTCCGTCAATAAGGCGCACGTTGCCTGATCATCAAGGGGAAGGGCGTCGATATCCAAGTCCACATGACGGCTCTGCTTGATGAGCTTGACCGTATCACCGATAACGGTCAACGTCCGCAAACCGAGAAAGTCCATCTTCAACAGGCCCAGTTCCTCGATGATATCTTTATCGTACTGCGTCGTCAAATAGCCTTCTTTCGAATACTGCATCGGCACATAATCATCGACAGGCGCCGCCGAAATCACGACACCAGCGGCATGAGTCGAAGAATGCCGCACAAGTCCTTCCAGCGCTTTGCCGAAATTGACGAGGCGCTGTACTTCCGGCTTCGTTTCGTATTCATTCCGAAATTCCCTGCTGATTTTCAACGCCTTGTCCAATGTGATTCCCAGCTCGTTCGGTACCATTTTCATAATACGGTTGACCTCACTGAGGGGAATATTCAGGACTCTGCCGACATCCCGCAGAACCGCCCGAGCCGCCAACGTACCGAAGGTGATGATCTGCGCCACATGATCTTTGCCGTATTTTCGCGTCACATAATCAATAATCCGACTGCGGTTTTCATAACAGAAATCCATATCGATATCAGGCATGGTCACCCGTTCCGGATTGAGAAAGCGTTCGAAGAGAAGATCATATTGCAGCGGATCGAGTCCTGTGATCCCCAGCAAATAGGCGACGACGGAACCGGCTGCCGAACCGCGACCGGGTCCGACGGGAATAGCGTGATCCCGGGCATATTTGACATAATCCCAGACAATGAGAAAATATGACGGAAATCCCATATCACTGATAACGCCCAACTCATAATCAAGACGTTGACGCACTGCAGCCGTAACCGGCTTGTACCTGACCGGCAGCGCCGCTTCGCAAAGCTTGCGCAAATACGTCTCATCCGTCTCGCCTTGAGGTACGGGAAACTGCGGCAGGTGCCGTTCGTCAAAATTAATTTCGACATTGCATTTTTCGGCAATCTCCAAAGTCGTATCCAACGCTTCCGGCAAATCCGGAAAAAGCCGTTCCATTTCATCGCCGCTTTTCATGTAAAACTCCTGATTGGCAAAGCGGAAATGATTCGGATCATCCAACGTGCTGGCCGTAGAAATACAAAGTTTTACTTCCTGCGCCGCTGCATCTTCCTTGTTCAGGTAGTGAAAATCATTGGTCGCCACCAGTTTCACACCGTATTCCTCCGACCAATTTCGGAAAACGCTGCGAACCGTCGCCTCTTCAGGCAGGCCATGATTCTGGACTTCCAAGTAAAAATCATCTTTGCCGAAGATGGCGATCATCCGTTCCAACACCCGTCTGGCACCGGCTTCGTTATGATTGAGGATCTCCTGCTGTATCTGCCCTTCAATGCAGGCGCTCAGCGCCAAAAGCCCCGTATGGTGCTGCTCCAGCAAATCATAGTCCACACGAGGACGATGATAGCTGTTTTCCCCGTCAACAAAGCCCTTCGATACGATCTTGACAAGATTTTGGTAGCCTTCTTTCGTCTTGGCCAGCAAGATCAGGTGGCAGAGCCGTTCCTTTCCCTTCTGCTCAAAGCGACTGCCGCGCGTCATATACACTTCACAGCCTAAAAGCGGCTTGATGCCCTGCGCCTTCGCTTCCTTGTACAACGAAATGACGCCGTACATGTTGCCATGATCCGTAATCGCTACGGCCGGCATCTCCAGTTCCTTGGCCTTGGCTACCATTTCCGGAATGCGCGTCAAGCCGTCAAAAAGACTGTATTGTGTATGGTTATGTAAATGTACAAACCGTCTCATCTGCTTGCTCCTTCAACAAAAAATACTGCCTGCAGCCTTTCTTTTCCCGTCCTGTAAAACACGGTAACGCATACGCCACTGCCGCGGCTTTTTCTCCGCCGGCTGTGCGCATGATACCGGCGCAGCGGCATCACAAACGATATGTAAAGGAACGTATGCTGACAGGAAAATTCTCCATCGACAACGTTCCGGCACACGCCCCAAGTCGGTCCGATCCTCGAGCGTATCGTCACCTTACGGTCTTCCCCGGTTATCGCGGAAAATACGGCGGGAACGAAGGGCTTCTACTTGACAAGACCTAGTAAATCAAGTAAAATGATAACGTTAACGGGACGTGGCGCAGCTTGGTAGCGCGCTTCCTTGGGGTGGAAGAGGTCGCGAGTTCAAATCTCGCCGTTCCGACCAGTAATTACGCCATCGGCAGCAATGCCGGAGGCGTATTTTTTTTGTTTGGAATAGATGCTGAAACAGCGTCGGACGCAAGCGGAACGGGGAGAACGACCTGTCCGTACGCGACCTCATGTCCTTCCTTCGTCGAAACAGGAACTCCACCTTATTGCGGCGTATCATCCAATTCTTCAACGATACGCACGCCGTACCGTACACATTCCTCGCAGGAGCAAAGCGGTTGGCCGCTGTCAATACCTTTTAAGACACGGCAAACCGTCGCACCGGACAAGGCCTTAAACCGTCGCTGCAATTGCTGTGCCCGTTTCCTCGCCGTACGTTTATCCGTCGCCGCCAATCCCGCCACCATCACGGCGCCGCAAAGAGCGCCGCACGTTTCTTCCGTCGTCGCCATACCGCCGCCGAAGCCGGACCCGAGTCGCTGTAAAATCGTCTCGGACAATCCCGTTTTCTCTTTAAAAGCCAACAATACGGACTGGCAGCAATTATTCCCCTGATGTTTATACGCCAAAGCCAATTCTTCCTTTGTCATTGCCATCACGCCTCCTGCAATACAGTATATCGTTATCGTATCAAATATGCGTTGTCAATACAAACATTCCGTGACTTTTCCGCCGGCTCCGCCGCTTCATCAAAAAAAGAGACTGCATTTTCTTACCAAAATACAGTCTCTCTCAGCCATCCCGCTATCCGTTATCTGCCGCCAGCTTCTGCCGGCGCTCCTTGAAAAACGGCAGCGCGACTTCTGGGAATAAAGCGAAACTTAAAACGTCTTCCGGCGAAGCGTCGGAAAATCCCTCTGCCGCCAAAGCCTGCCTTGCTTTATCTAATTCCGGTTCCAAATCATCGGCAGGCCGGTAGTCGATTACCGGCTCGTCACCGATGCAGAGTTTGCGGAACTCGTCGGTAATCGTCCCGGGTACACGGCCGTATTTACCGCGCACAATATCACGAACTTCGTTCGTGATCATTTTATAACGGCCGAACAGGACGTTCAACGCCGCCGCCGAACCGGTAATCTGGCTGGTCGGCGTAACCAGCGGCGGATACCCGAGATCGCGGCGCACATTTGGCATTTCTGCCAGCACCTCATCAAAACGATCTTCCTGCCCCTGATCCTTTAATTGATTGTATAAATTCGTCAACATGCCTCCCGGAATCTGGTATTTGCGGACAGCCGGATTAATCTGGCTCGGCATGGTCAGCTTAAATTCATCAGCCAATTCCTTACGCACCGTTTTGAAGTGGTCCGCCAAAGGCCAGAGCCGTTCCGTATCAATACCGGTATCATAAATGCTGTTCTGCAACGCCATGACCATCGATTCCGTTGCAGGCTGACTGGTCACCTCGCCAAAGGGCGACAACGCCGTGTCGATAATATCCACGCCGGCTTCAATAGCCTTCATGTACGTCATTTCACCAAAACCGCAGGTACAATGCGTATGCAATTCAATCGGAACGTGAAGATTTTTTTTCAACATGCGCACGAGGTTATACGCATCATACGGCGACAGGAGTCCGGACATGTCCTTGATGCAAAGAGAATCGACGCCCATTTCCTGCAATTCGATCGCCACATTCGTAAACATCTCCATCGTGTGGATCGGACTGATCGTATAGACCATGGCACCCTGTACGTGTACCGCCTTGGTATCGTTAGCCGCACGAATCGCCGCTTCCATATTGCGCGGATCGTTAAGGGCATCAAAAACACGGATAATGTCGATCCCGTTATCAACGGCGCGATTGACGAACTCGTACACCAGATCATCGGCATAATGACGATATCCGAGCACGTTCTGTCCCCGAAAAAGCATTTGCAGCGGCGTCTTTTTTACATACTTTTTCAACGTCCGCAATCGTTCCCAGGGATCTTCGCCAAGAAAACGCATGCACGTATCAAAAGTCGCGCCGCCCCAGCATTCCAACGCATTGTAACCGACTTCATCCATGGCCTCCAGAACGGGCAGCATCTGTTGTATCCGCATGCGTGTTGCGGCGATTGATTGGTGACCGTCGCGCAGGACCGTCTCCGTGATCTTAACTCTTGCCATTCAAAATCCTCCAATATGCCTAGCATACAACCAACTATTAGTATATGGTCTTAAATCATAATTATGATTATTATACCACATTTTACGCAGAAGAGAAGGCATAGATAACTGCGACTCAATACCATAAACGCATGTAAAAGCGCTGTCCCCATATAAGGGAACAGCGCCAACCACTACCTTAGACTTAATTTATGGGCAAACCGCTAATCCAACGTACCCTTATCGGGTGTAACAGAAATTCCCTGTGCTCCTTCCAATTCCAACCAGGAGTTGACGATGACGGAACGCAGAATAATTCGAATGGAATCATACCCTTGTTTGACAGTCAGCTTGTCCGTATACCAAATACGGACGCCGTCAACAATTTCACACTGATAGTTTGCCTCATTTTTCACTTCACCCAATGTAATTTGAGGAATATAGCTACCCCAAATACGATCGCCGACACAGGAACATCCACCGCCGGCAGGCTCAAAGGAATGCGTTATGATAATATCCGCATGCCGTTTTGTTACATACGCTCTTGCCTTATCTGTTAACGTGAACATACACGTTCCCCCCTATGTTGAAAAGGATCCTGTCGGAACACGGGCCCTGCTGCAATCAATAGCCTACAGCAGGTGCTGTGTTCATCCTATCCCTTTCCGGCTGCGTCGGCATTGACCAGTGCTTCATACACCTCTTCAGCCGTAATGTCCGGGCGGACATTTTTAGTAAATTGAGCAGGCGCACAAGCTGCTTCAGCCACCTGTCTAAGTTCCGTCTCGCTGACGGAAGACACGCCCAAATCGGCGAAAGACGCTGGAAGTCCTACTTTACGGATGTATTGCAATACAGTATCCCACTCCTCTTGCGGAGCTTTTTCCAATTGCAGTTGCACCAACAAACCGAAGGCTACTTTTTCGCCATGTGAACTGGCATGCGTTTGGGGCATGAAAACCAAGCTGTCATTAATGGCATGGGCAGCCGCTAAACCGCCGCATTCAAAGCCGACGCCGCTCAAATACACGCAAGCTTCAACGACCGCTTCCAACGCGTTTGTAACCTGATGACGTTCCACTGCCGCCAAAGTTTCTTCTGAATATTTCAATAACGTCTGATAACACAGTTCCGCCAATGTCAGCGCCGTCATGGAACAGGTACCGCGAGCCATCGTTTTCGCGCCGCTGCGGTAACAGGCACGGGCTTCAAAGTAAGTGGATAACGCATCCCCCATTCCTGAAACCAGATACTTTTTCGGCGCTGCAGCAATGACGCCGGTATCGACTAAAACCATATCCGGATTGCGTTTCATCATCAGCGCCTTGATCACTGCGCCTTCTTCATTATAAATAACAGCGACGCCGGCGCAAGGAGAATCATTGGAAGCGATCGTCGGAACGATGACGACCGGTATGCCGCCCAAGTTCGTGCCCACCGCTTTTGCCGTATCAATCGCCTTGCCGCCGCCGGCGCCGATAACGGCATCACAGCCTTCGCTTTCGGCTGTGTTCATCGCCGCTTCGATAGCCGCTTTTGAACACTCGCCGCCAAACTCGTAGTAGGAGAGCTCTTTTCCCGCCTCCTGCAGCGACCGGGCAATACGAGAACCGACTCTTTTCTTATTGTTGGGCGAACAAATGAGCAAGAACTTCGTTCCCATTTTCTTGACATATTTGCCCAGCTTGTCCAATTCCCCTTCGCCCTGGACATACAATCCGGGGCCCTTCAATCCTATTGTCATCTGAACCTCTTTTCTGAATCCGTAGCCGTTCCGCCTTACCCCTCCGCAGTCAAGACTGCAAGCCAGGCCATTCCCGAAGACGCAAGGTCAGCCGATAAGCATCTTCCCCGACCCGGTATAAAAGGAAATCCCGATTTTCCTCAGTACACGGGATATTTTCCTCCATACCGCCGTTTAATTGTCTATGACAAATCTCATTTAACTCGGAAAAAATACTTTTCACACCGGCCTCACCGAATCCCGCTTTTTTTACTATCTTGTCAAAATGAGCTTTATCTTCGTCAGTATACTTGAAAATCGTACACCACCAGTGGAGTAACTCCGCTTCACTCAATCCGGTTTTCTCCCGGATCAATTCCTTCTGGGCCGCCAATACCAACAGCAAGCAGGATAGGTAAGATTTGACGACAACCGGCACCGCATCTTTCACCTTGGCGAAATATCGCCGATGCGCCCAATAGCCGCTGAAGGTCAAGTCATTCTTGACCAGCAATTCTTTGATCCCATCATTGGCCGATACGGCACAAACCATAAAGAAGCGTTTCATGCCTTCATTAGCAGCGTGATTTCGCGCATTCATCATACATTTTTTCACAAAAAACTCACAAATCTCTGTCGTATTTGAATTCGTTAATTTTCTTAATAAATCACCATAATACTGCATACCTATGACCTCCGGGAAAAAACCTTATCGATTACCTGCTGCTTCTTCCTGTTCCAATTCCTTCTTGGCCGATATATTGAACAACGGATCGCTCTTTAAATTGTATTTGCTCAACTGGCGCTTAAACAGGTTTTTGCCGTATACCAGAATGCATAAGATGATCCCTACGCACAAAGCATAGGCCGCGCCGCGCGAAACCAGCACGCCGCCTATAACGCCGGCTACGCCCAAATCATTGAACGTCTTGGCTCTCAAGACGCCGACACGGACAGCAACATATCCCTGAATCAACATAGTCAGTGCCAAGGCAATCGGCAAGACCGGTTTAACGAAGCTTACGATCGGAGATAACCAATAACCGGTAAACGTTCCCAAACGGAATGAAGCGACACCGCCAATCAGACTGTCCATCGCATCACGTCCGTGTTTATACCGTTCGCAAATAACGACTTGCATTGCCGCCCACAGCGGTCCGCACATGGAAATATCGGGGCCAAAAAGGGACATCAGCGTATTGCGGACGCCGACGATGACATTGTTCCTGTTGGCGTCGAAATGGACATTTTCGTCACCGTCGCGATACTCACGCGCTTCATCAATCAGTGCGTCGGCCTGGATCAACTCGCCGAACAAAACGACATAAACGGCAACGACCAACGGAATAGCTGCGACATAGTAGCTCATGGCCGGGAACCCTATGCGATCGGCAAAGGGACTCCATTGCGTAAAGACTTCATAAAATTGCGGATGCGTAAACCCCCATTCGATCGTCGGCCAAGGCAATTCTCCTACGATCGGCGCAATGAGGACAGCCAACAACATAGCCGGTAATAACCCCAAATCCGAAATGATCTGGAATGCTTTGTTGGACTTCATGATTTTCTTAAAATGATTACTGAAGGACAGATAGAAAGCAAAGCCGACGGCAATAGCAATGGTCCATGGATACTTATCAAAGCTGCCTCCCGTATTGAATACCAAACGGACAGCAGCAATACCGGCACCGATCAGGATACCTGCCTTCAGCGCATCTGGAACCATATCGACGACACGTTTCGCCAGCCCTGTAGCTCCCAAGAGGAAGGTAACAATCCCCAATTCCATTTCAAACGCGATCAGTGCATGCATCCGTTCCACACCTTCTGCCGGAAACGATTGCAGCCACAAGAGCAATAATGGGATAGCCGGAGTAATCCAGCCGGGAACGACAGGGTCACCTAAGTGAGCATGCCAACAATACAGAAAACCGTTCATGATAACAATCGTAATCGCCACTTCAAAGGGCATGCCCAAATATTCCTGCAGCACGGGGATGATGCCGAGACATACGGCACACAGTAATAGCCCCTGTACATAGTCGGGCCATTCAAAACGATAATGGATGAAAGGCAACCGGAACGTCAACTTAAAAAGATGTAAATTAATTCCCGGTTGAATTTCCCCTTCTTTCCTTTTATAAACGGGACCAAACATGATGAACTCCACCTCCATAACAGTGAGTGATAAAGCCTGTCAAATAAAACACAAAGAGACACTGCAGCAATCAATCAATAATTCCGATTACGTACAAAAGATTAATTGCCGTAGCATCTCTTTACGAAAAACGCAATCAAATTATTCAAATGTACAATGGAACCTGTTTTCAAATTCTGTAATCAAATCTGCGCGAAAATCGGGATGAGCAATATTAATCAAGGCTCTGGCGCGCTGTTTTAAGGTCTTTCCCTTGAGCGCTGCAATACCGAATTCCGTAACGACATAATCAATATCATTCCGTGAAGTGGTCACCGCTGCGCCATGATCCAAAAAGGCGCAAATTTTCGAGACCTTTCCATGACCTGCCGTAGACGGCATGGCAATGACGGCCCGGCCGTTTCTGGCCCGTGAAGCGCCGCGCACAAAATCAACTTGGCCGCCGACGCCGCTGAACTGGCGGCTGCCGATCATTTCCGCATTGGCTTGTCCCATGAGATCCACTTGCAATGCAGAGTTAATGCAGACAATGTTATCCAATTGAGCAACGACAAAGGGATCGTTCGTATAATCGACAGGTTTGATAATGACATCGCAATTGTGGTCGACAAAATCGTACAGCTTCTTCGTTCCCATCAGGAAATTAGCAACGAATTTTCCTTTGTCGATTTCCTTTTCGCTGTTGGTGATCACACCTTTAGCCGCCAAATCGACAACGCCGTCCGAAAACATTTCGGAATGGATACCGAGATTTTTCTTTTCTCCCAAAAAAGACAGCACGGCATCCGGAATCGCGCCGATCCCCAACTGCAACGTATCGCCGTCTTGAATCAAGGACGCCACGTATTCACCGATCTTCTTTTCCGTTTCCCCGATCTTGGGCGGCTGCAATTCAATCAGCTCTTCGTCACAAGGAATGAGAAAATCGATGTCCTTAACGTTGATGCTGTTTCCGTACGTATACGGCATATGGGAATTGATCTGCGCGATTTTCAACGTCGCCGCTTCTGCGGCGGCCTGGGTATAGTCAACGGAAATACCGTAGCTGCAATTACCTTCTTCATCAGGTGGAGACAACTGCAAAAAAGCCACGTCAACGGGAATGGTTCTGTTTCTGAACATTTTAGGCACTTCATGGAAAAACACGGGCGTATAATCTGCTCTTCCTTCTTCGACAGCCTTACGGGTCGAACCGCCTACAAACAAGGCGTTATGGCGAAAATGCGCTTCCATCCCCGGCTGGCAGTATGGCGCCGTTCCCATGGCCACCATATGCAGGATTTCAACGTTTTCCAATCGATCAGCCTGCGCAACCAGGGCGTTCGTAAGACATTGGGATTCTCCGCAAGCATGGGTAAGCGCGATCTTATCACCTGACTTAACATGACTTATCGCCTCGTCAGCCGTGACGATCTTACTGGCATAAACTTCTTTCCAATCTTTCACTCGAACAACCTTCTTTCTGATTTCCTGCGAGCCTGCAGCTGCAGCGGAGGAGGAACGAACTGCAGCTGCGACTTATGATATACAGGAGACAATATTATTCCTTGATTTGTGCAATCGACTTGGCCAATTCTTTCTTCATCTTCAAATTGCCTTGACGGGAAATCATGATCCGCTGAGCCTGCGGCGATCCGGCTCCGTGCATGGATTCCGTACGATAACCGACGGCAGCCGTTCCTAAGCAGAGATTTTCAATAAGGCGCAAAATCTTGAGACGATTTTCGGTCGTCACGCTGTTGACACCGCGAAGATACTTGTCGACATACGGTCCGATCTTCGGATCCTTTAAATCTTTTTCCGACGGAGCCGTGACCATTAAACCGCCGGCAATATCTTCCGCCAAACGGACGATTTCATAGGGGAATCTCGTTACATTCTGTTTGCAAACGTTTGCCAGGAGTAAATCGATCAGGTAGTTTCCTGATTCCGTTTTCGTCCCAAGGGCGGAACAAGCAATACCGCAAGCAAAGAGCGTTTCATTCAGATGCTGCATTTCGATGATCTTATCTTTCACGTGAGAAGCTTTCGGGCAACCGTTATAATCGGCGGCAACGGCAGCGGCACCGATCAAAACGTCACCTACACCAACTTTGCAACCGCCATACGATTGGCGATGGTATCCGGCAAACCGTTCAACCAGAACGCCGGCATATTCAAATTCGCCGTTCAGGAAAATCCGATCATTCGGAATGAATACGTTATCAAAAATAACCAGAGCTTCTGTACCGCCGAATTCGGGGTTCCCCGTATCCATAACGGCGCCTTCCAATTTTCTCGTGTCGCACGACTGACGGCCAACAATCATGAAAATACCTTTTTCATCGGTCGGGCAAGCAAATGACACGGCATACTCTTTATCATCTTCGCCCATGGAAATGGTCGGCATGACAATGACTTCATGGGAATTGATGAAACCGGTCTGATGCGCTTTGGCACCGCGTACGACAATACCGTCATCGCGGCGTTCCACAACATGAAGGAACATGTCCGGATCGGCTTGTGCATGAGGGGCCAGGCCGCGATCACCTTTCGGATCCGTCATGGCGCCGTCAACGGTAAGGTCATTTTCCTGAACATATTTCAGGAAATTCATAAAATTTTCATGGTATTTCGTGCCATATTTCTTATCAATATCAAAAGTAGTTGAATAAACGGCATTAAAAGCGTCCATACCGACGCAGCGCTGGAAACATGCAGCCGTTTTTTGTCCCAGAAGTCTCTGCATCTTTACTTTATTCATCAAATCCTCCGTACTTTGATGAATATGTGTAAACCGGTTTACCCGTTCTCCCGTGTAAGGTGACACAGCCGTCATCAAATCCTGGTATTCAGGTAATTGTGCCAGATCATACGTCATTTTCACGGAATTCAAAGACGGACGTAAAATCGGATCATCTACCGGACACTCTACCTTTTTGCCGAACATGTACACTTGCAAATTCAATTTTCTCATACTTTCAACATATTGTTCTCCGGTCATTAACATAATAAATCATCCTCTCTAATAAAAACGTAAAAGTATACCAAATTTCACACCAGAAGTGCGCTCACTTTTTATACTAGCAAAAACTGTGCCAACCGATTGGGATTCCAGGAACTTCCTTGAATATTTACATAATATATATCATTAATATGCGTATCGTTATCTGCGAAATACATCATGGCCGAATTTTATAATTTCAAATTTTGAATTCAAATTGGTTAAGATGAAGTCCATTTTTTCCATATTTTTTTCAACCAACATTCGTCTGTTGCATTTTTAGAACATAAAACGTTTATCTTTTGTTCCATTTTTGAAACAATGATATTCCGTTTTTTCTACCCTCTCTTTATTTTGATTGTTCTTCTCGTTTTATTTGTAAATATTACCAATTTTGACGCAAAACAGTCCATCTTATCGTAATGATACGAGTTGTCTCCTATTTGTTTTTGGCACGATTTTTACATATAATTTGATAGTATCTATTTGAAAGGAGTGACTGCTATGACCCCTACGCTCAATGATATTGAAACCGTTTTAGAACGGCAGATCCGACCGATTCTGGCCAACCACCACGGAGATGTTGCCGTCGTCGATTATACGGACCACGTTTTGCGCATCCGCTTAACGGGCAGGTGCAGCGCCTGTCCGTCAGCGCTCTTGACAACGGAAGAAATCATCGCTGCAAAAGTTAAAGAGTATTTGCCGCAGATCCGTGATGTCATCTTAGTATCCGGTGTCAGCGATGATCTGATTTCTCAAGCCAAGTCTTTATTGGCACATCATTCGAGGCCTTAATATGAAAGTCGGCATAAAATACTGCGGCGGCTGCAATTGCCGGTATGATCGGGCGAAGGAAGTAAAAAAGCTGATAACTGCTTTTCCCGATCACGAATTCACGTATGAAGCGACCCCTGAAAACATCTGTGATATCTGGCTTATCGTTTGTGGCTGCATCACCGCTTGCGCTGCATATAGCAACTTAGTGTACATAAAGAGAATATTTATCATTCACAGACCTCAGGATTTTATTCCCGTTGTTTCATTTTTGCAACAAGAAACGGCCGTTTCTTCCCAGCGTACGCAAAAAGAACTTGTTATCGGTACACAGGCATCTATGACGAAACAATTCACTGCCGGAGATCTGGCCGCCTTTGCACGCCTGACAGAAGATTTCGGAAAACTGCATACCGATCCTGTCTTTGCCGCGCAATACGGTTTCGGGACTCCTGTTCTGCACGGCGTACTGACAGCCAGTCTGCTTTCTTCCGTGATGGGAATGCAGCTGCCAGGTGACGGAACAATTCTGATGGAAGAAAACATCACCTTTTTGCAGCCTGCATATGTGAACGATACCATTACCGCCACAATTACATTGGAAAAAGTAGAGGAACAGAAAAGATATTATATCGTCTCTTTATCCGGCGAATGCCGCAATCAGCATGGCGATATCATCATCACAGGTACCTTCCGCCAACTGGCAATGAAAAATTTATTTACGCACATATACCATTTAAACCAATAAAGGACAGGTGTTACTCATGACCAACAAAGAAAAATACGATAAATTATTTATGGATGCCTTTAAACTGACTGCCGAACAATTGCCGGGCCTGAAATATCGCAGCATCAAAACCTGGGATTCAATGGGCCATATGCAGCTGATGGAAGACATGGAAGACACGTTCGATATTTCCATGGATACCCCTGATGTTCTCGCTTTCAGTTCCTACGAAAAGGGCATGGTAATCTTAAGAAACTACGGAGTCGATATTTGATGCGCTTCTTCCCTGATGCCGTACTGCACTGCCTTGTCGATCCTCTAACCGGCAGCAACGGCTATGTTATTGCCAAGGACGGCGAAGCTTTGATCATCGATCCGAATAATTTTCCGCTTCTGCAAGCCTTGCTGATCTCACAAACGCTGTGCCCGAAATATGTCATCATAACGCACGAACACTGTGACCACATTGCCGGTTTAAACCAATTGAGGGCGCAGTATTCCCTTATCGTCATCAGCAGTAAGGCATGCAGTGACGGTCTCCAAAGTACGACGGCAAACATGACGCGCATGATGGAATCATATCTTTATTTCAAAAGCAACGGCAAGGTGCTGACCAAATATCCCCGTTTTACCTGTGCTCCCGCAGATATAACATTTACCGATTCCTACCGATTTACTTGGGCTGCTCATCAGTTTTCATTGTTGCGTATTCCCGGCCACACGCCAGGCAGCATTTGCATTATGGCCGACAAAACTTATCTGTTCACCGGCGATTACTTTATTCCGGGAGAAGAAGTCATCACCCGGCTGCCCGGCGGTGATTCAGCGGCCTACGAACGGAAAGGAAAACCTCTCCTGCGTCAGCTTCCTGAAAACACGTGGGTCTATCCCGGTCACGGAAGCTCTTTTCTACTGACAAGTAAGGTGAAAACAGACTATGGATTATAATCCCCTTTTTGCAGATTCGCCCTATTCCTGGCCGCAGCAAAAAAAAGATGCGCTTTATCTGACCTATATGACCTGGCTGACGGCTTTTCACCAAAACCGGTGCCAACCGTACAGACGGGCAACGACGTTGCTGCCAAAAAAACCGACTCCTGCAGAAACGCTTTTTGCCATTCCTATGATCCCGATTCGCATGTTTAAATCGCTGCCGTTAAAAAGCATAGACGATGAAAAAATCTTCAAAACGGTAGTTTCTTCCGGAACATCCGGACAGGTGTCGCAAATTTATTTGGATGAAACCAACGCACGGAATCAACAGCTTGCCTTATACGCGATTGTCGGCGATCTCCTCGGACCTAACCGACTGCCGATGCTGATCATCGATACGCCGGCCATACTCAGTAACCGTGACCGCTTTACAGCCCGCGGCGCAGCAGTCCTCGGCTTTTCCATTTTTGCCAAAAAGAAATGCTTTGCCTTGACTGAATCGTTACAAATGAACACCGACGCCATCCAAACCTTTCTCTGCCATTACGGCCAAGAGCCGTTTCTGATTTTTGGCTTTACATTTATGATCTGGCAGTACCTGTACAAGGCCGCCAGCCATGTGTCCTTTGATCTTTCCAACGCTGTCGTCGTTCACGG
This sequence comes from Megasphaera vaginalis (ex Bordigoni et al. 2020), assembly GCF_900240295.1. NCBI lineage: Bacteria > Bacillati > Bacillota > Negativicutes > Veillonellales > Veillonellaceae > Megasphaera > Megasphaera vaginalis (ex Bordigoni et al. 2020). Next base: position 98,126 of record NZ_OEQB01000006.1, on the reverse strand, counting down.
CGGCGGTTGGAAAAAGATGCAGGATCTGGCCGTCTCGCCGCAGGTATTTAAAGAAAGTCTGCGGAGCCGCTACGGTATTGAACGCGTTCATAATTACTACGGCATGGCCGAACAGACCGGCTCTATTTACGTAGAGTGCAGTCACGGCCATTTGCATGCCAGTAATTTCTCCGACGTCATCATGCGGGACCCCGTCGACTTTTCTCCTCTTCCAGTCGGAAAGCAAGGGATCATTCAAGTTCTCTCCCCGTTGGCTACGGCTTATCCCGGCCATTCCATCCTGACGGAAGACATGGGCACATTATTAGGGTACGATGACTGTCCCTGCGGCCGCAAGGGCAAATATTTTTCAGTTGACGGCCGTATTCCGTCCGCTGAGATCAGGGGGTGCAGTGATGCTCACTAATACAACGCCGAATATATTACTTGGTACTTTTCCGGCCCGACTGCGTCCGACAATTCCGTTCGACCCCAAAATATTGTACTTCCTTGACCGTTTCAAGGACGCCTTGGAAGAAACCCTGCCAAACAACAGGGAAGCCAAAGCGCTCGCCTTTTGGCTCCGCCGCAAGCACCTGCAGTCCTTCAAAAACCGGACGGGGAACGTTTCTTCTCGCTTAGGACGGGGTATGATTTTTCACATCGCTCCGGCAAATGTCCCTTTAATGGCAATTTACAGCTTTATCGTTTCCTTATTAAGCGGCAACAATAACATTGTACGCATCTCCGACAGGGCACGCGCCGAACTGACGCCGATCCTCGCCATGATGGCAACGCTCTGGGAAACGGAACCGTTTTCCGAACTGGCAAAACATAACGCCTTCATTGCCTATGACAAAGAAAAGACGATAACAGATGCCATTTCCTTACATTGCGACGGCCGGATCATTTGGGGCGGTGATGCTGCCATTCAGGAAATCCGTACATCGCCGCTTCCGCCGCAGGCTATTGATTTAGCTTTTGCCGACCGTTATTCAATGGCCGTCTTGGATCTTCCGACACTTCAGTCGCTGTCAGCCGATGAATTGCAACAACAGGCCCATCTTTTCTATAACGATACCTATGAAATGGATCAAAATGCCTGTTCCAGCCCGCGCCTCATCGTCTGGACAGGAGACGTATCCGCACAGCGCGACGATATCCTCAACCGCTGGTGGCAAGCAGTCGCCAAAGAGGCCGTGCAATATGATCTGGCGCCAATCAAGGTTAGCCGCAAATATACCCGTCTCTGGGAGCTGGCAACAACGTGTCCTGAACTAAGTGACATCCAGTGGTATACAAATAGGCTGTACGTGTATTCTTTAACGGCGATACCTGACAACATTGCGCTACTGGCACTTGCATACGGACAATTTTTCCAGATTTCCCTTTCTTCATTTACCGACATCGTGCCTTTCTTAGATAAAAAAGTGCAAACCGTTACAACGTTGGGTATTGATAAAGATACACTGCGCGCCGAAATACGCCGCCAAGGGGCCGCAGGCGGCGATCGCATCGTCAGTCTGGGAGAAGCGGCAGAATTCGACATTTTTTGGGACGGCATCCAAATGATAGAATATTTATCGCGCAATATTTCATAAGGAGGTCTGCGTTATGAATTTTTTTGACATGAACCCCGAATTTGCAGCTCATACTCTTTTTGTCGATAATGCCGGAAATAACTACACCTATCAAGACTGGTACCGTCATGCCCAAAATCTAAAAACCGTCTTACGGCCGCGCTCCTTGGCCTTTGTCATCTGTCACAACCGACCGGCGGCGGCGTTATCCTATCTTTGCTGTCTCCAAAACGGAATTGTTCCTTTGTTGCTGGACGCCGCCTTGGAAAAGAACTTATACGCGCAATTGCTGCACCGATATGAGCCGCACTATATTTTTCGCCCCATCTGTCCGACCGACACACAGCCCCTCTATTCCCTTGAGGATTACGGCGTTTTTTCCTATGCATCGACACCGCTTGTTCTTCATCCCGATTTGGCTCTGCTGCTCACTACGTCCGGGAGTACGGGAAGCCCGAAGCTCGTGCGGCAAAGCTACGCGAACATACAAGCCAATGCCGCCTCTATTGCCGCCTATCTGTGCTTGACCGAAGCGGATCGTCCCGTGTCCACCTTACCGCTGCACTATACCTTCGGCCTATCCGTATTGAACAGCCATCTCCTCGTAGGCGCTGCGGAATACTTGACAGAAGACACCGTATTTGACCCTTCGTTTTGGGATTTCTGCAAAGACTTTCACGTCACCTCCCTGGCCGGTGTTCCCTTTACCTATGAATGCCTGAATCGCCTTCACTTCTGCAACATGCATTTGCCGGATTTGACCTTGATGATTCAAGCTGGCGGAAAATTATCCGCCAGGCTACACAAAGAATTCGCCAGCTTCGCCTATAAGACCAACAAGCGTTTCATCGTCATGTACGGGCAAACGGAAGCTACGGCGCGCATGTCCTACTTGCCGCACCCGTACAGTTTATCCAAAATCGGCAGCATCGGCATCCCGATTCCCGGCGGAACGTTTCGGATTATGGAGGACGAAAAAACGGAAATCACGCAGCCCCATGTACGTGGTGAACTCTGTTACGAAGGCCCCAATGTCACCTTGGGCTATGCCCAGTGCCGTTCCGACCTTGCTCTGGGCGACCAACGTCACGGAAGATTGTTAACCGGAGATATTGCCTACAAAGATGAAGACGGATTTTACTATATTGCAGGAAGAAAAAAACGATTTCTGAAAATACAAGGAAAACGGGTAAATCTTGACGAAATCGAAAGTATCATAAAAAACGCTTATCCTCGCCTTGAATGTGCCTGTACCGGATTCGATGACAACCTCTGCCTGTTTGTCGCCGAATCAGCCGTTTCCGCCGATACGCTGGAAGACTTTTTGGTCTCCAAAACCGGTTTACATCCGGCAACGATTACAATACGTAAGCTGGCCGACATTCCTAAAACTACGACAGGAAAAATCGCCTATACCGTATTGAAAGACTTACTTTAACCAAGCCGATGACAACCAAAATAGCCCTTTCTCAGGCGCAGCAGCAAGAACAGCAACTCCGCGTCTATCAGCTGCAATCGCTCCATTTACTCAGCTTGTCAAATGAAGAATTGCAAGATTTCCTGCAACAAGCGTACCGGGAAAATCCGTTGATGGACTACAGGGCTCCCGTCAAAAATCATGACAACACTGCAGATATCTGGGACTTTCTCGCGGCTCCTGAAGAGAAAAAAATAAAAAACTACATCTTGGAACAATTGAATCCCCAGCTGTATTCGTCCCAACAATGGACGCTATTGTCTTACTTAGCGGAATTAGTGGACGAAGACGGTTTTCTTGTTTTGGAAAAAAAGGCTTTCCTTGCACGCTGTCCGCTTCCGGAAGGACTGTTTGATTCTTGCCTCGCCATTTTACAAAGCCTGAATCCGCCGGGAATTTGTACAGCTTCCGTTACCGAATGCCTGCTGGAGCAATTACGCAGAAAAAAGAAATTGACACCGGAACTCTCCCTGTTAATCAGCGCCCATTGGCAGGACATTCTGAAAGGCAATACAACACATCTCGCGCGGACCTTATCCTGGTCAAAACAGAAACTTCAACAACTTGTCGCCGTCATAAAAGAATTGCACCCCTATCCCCTTTCAGGCCTGACCAACGGGGAAACGAACTATATCATACCTGACATTATCGTACAGAAAGATACTGGCTCCGTCCAAATCACGTTAAATGATAGCTGGATCGGCGCTTATTCACTGGACAAGCATTATTTGGAAATGATGCGGACGACGACGGACAAGGAGTTAAAAAGCTATTTTAAAGACAGCTATTATCGCTGTGCCTTTCTCCTCGCAAACGTGGAACGCAGAAAAAAAACGTTGCTTTCCGTAGCGACGGCTATTTTCAACTGGCAATATGACTATATCCTCAAGCATGAACCGTTAAAGGCAATGACCCTCGCCGATATTGCCGAAAAAACGTCGCTTCACTGTTCTACCGTCAGCAGAGCCATAAAACATAAATACATTCAACTGCCGACAAAAACGGTACCTTTACGTCACTTATTTCAACATAGCATAAAAGGAGAACTCTCTTCCTACACCATAAAAAAGCGCTTGCTCTCACTGGTCGAAGGAGAAAATAAATTACAGCCTTTGGGCGACAATACGCTGGCATCGTTGCTGTCAAAGGAATTCAACGCCAATGTTTCCAGGCGGGTCATCGCAAAATACAGGACAGAACTGCATATTCCCAATTCTTATCACAGGAAGTATACTAATACATAATAAGAACAACGAATATACGAGGTTGCTATGAAAAAAATTTCTATTTTCTCCACTGTAAACGAGGCTGCTGAACGTTTAAATGACATTATAGAGCATTCCTTTGACGGTATTTTTATCACAGACGGAGAAGCAAACGTATTGAAAATGAATCAGGCCTATACGGACATTACGGGCTTAAAAAAAGAAGATCTCCTTGGGAAAAACATGCTTGATCTCGTAAAAGACAAGGTCATTTCTCAATCGGGATCGTTGATTGTCATGAAAACAAGAAAGCCTGTTACGCTGCAGCAATACTTTAAAACGAAAAAACAGGCACTGATTACGAGTTCCCCTATTCTCGACAAATCGGGCCAGCTCATCATGATCGTCACGAATGTCCGTGATCTGACGGAAATTTATAATTTAAAGCAGGAAGTAATGGAAAAAACGGCAAAAATGGAACGTCTGCGCTTGGAATTGAGCCACCTGCAGGAAATCTCCAACACCGAACAGTTAATTGTCTACGACGATGCGTCCCTGTCCGTCCTTCTGCTTTCCCGGCGCGTAGCGCCTATGGATACGACGGTCATGCTGCTAGGTGAAACGGGCGTCGGCAAAGAAGTAATGGCTAAATATATCTACCAACACAGTATCCGTTCAAAAAACAGCTTCATCAAAATCAATTGCGGTGCAATTCCGCCTGCCCTGATTGAGAGTGAACTGTTCGGCTATGAAAAAGGGGCCTTTACCGGCGCTAATAAAAATGGCAAAATGGGACTTTTCGAACTCGCCAATAACGGCACCTTATTTCTCGACGAAGTCGGAGAATTACCAAAAGACATGCAAGTAAAATTATTACGCGCATTACAAGAACAGGAAATCGTCCGAGTCGGCGGAACAACGCCGATAAAAATCAATACCCGCATCATTGCCGCGACGAACAGAAACTTGGAAGAAATGGTGCAAATGAATAAATTCCGGGAAGATTTATATTACAGATTGACCGTTTTTCCTATTTATATTCCGCCCTTGCGCGTCCGAAAAAAGGATATTACGCCGCTAGCCAATTTTTTCTTGGAAAACTTGAACAAAAAATACAGCTTCAAAAAGACACTGACACCTACCTCTATTCAATTACTTCACGAATATAACTGGCCGGGAAATATCCGTGAATTGAAAAACATCATCGAACGCGCCGTCATCATCAGTTCAAAAGACGAAATAGCCCCCCATGATTTACATCTTCACTCCCATTCAGGATTGAATGTCTATAATGAAGAAGAAACTTCCGCCCTCGGAAATACGTTACACCTCCCGGAAACGTCAAATTTAAAAGACACGCTGGATAAAATAGAATGTCACTATTTAGATCACGCGTATAATTACTACGGAAATGTTCGGGATGCAGCAAAAAGCCTGAATATGACAGCCTCCACATTCGTCAGAAAACGGCAACGTTTTGAAAGAAAGGAGAAAAAAACAGACGCCGTCACGGAAGACACGACTGAATGACATATCCGTACAGCTTATCTTTCTCATCTCTGTAAAGGCACTGCAGTATTCTTCATATGCCGGTCTGTAGGCCCTCTTACGGAAATCGCCGGTCTTGTGTTCGTCGATCCCAACATCCCCTATCGGTAATCCGATGGGGGATGTTGCCTAAAAAAAAGAACAGCCAGTCCTTTCGGACTCACTGTTCTGAAAAAATCTCCTTCGGCGTCGCCTTTGCGCTTTTGCCAGTAATTTTTATCTGCTGAAACGTTTAAAACAGTTCCTTGTAAATCGTGTAATATTCATCTCTTGTAAACGGAACAAAGTTATTGTCCGTCAAGCGTTTCTGGTCATTGACGACGGCATCCGTAAAAATCTGCAAATCCGCTTCCGTCACGCCGTATTCCCGAAGGGGCTTTCTCGGCAGCACCCGATCGAGCAAATCCGCCAATGCCTCATATACATTGCCGGGAGATACAGTAAGCAAAGCGGCGATAAAAGCATTTAAAACGGCAATTTCTCCATCCGACTTAATGTTCATATAATGCTTCATCACGCCTGTAAACATGGCGTAATTTGATTCGCCGTGAGGCACATGATACGTAGCGCCTAACGGATAACTCATGGCATGAACGGCGGCGCAGCCGGCATTTCCGAAGGCGATGCCCGCATAGGTGCTGGCCAACAGAAAATCTGCCAGCAACGGGATCCTCGCATCCCTTCCGTGGTCCCTAATCTGCAGATAGCCTTGAATGATCATTTCAATCGCTCGATAGCTGAAAAATTTCGTCGTCGTAGAGGCCTTCGGTGACAAGGCGGATTCCACGGCATGAACCAACGCGTCAATGGAGCTTGTTGCAAACACACGATACGGCAGCGTTCGCAGCAATTCCGGCACGAGGACAGCGCAGTCCGCATAAAACGCATCCGTCGCCAGCCCTTTTTTGGTCTGTCTGCTCTGCAGCGCCAGAACGGCCACATTGGTCACTTCACTGCCGGTACCGCAAGTCGTCGGCACGATGATCAGTTCCCGTCCTTTTTCGGGCACAATCTTTCCGTCGTAAAGATCGAGGATCGGCACAGCGGTCCGTAATGAAAAGAATTTCGCCAAATCAATAATCGTACCGCCGCCAACGGCAATAATGCGTTTTGCAGCGTGCGGCAAATCGGCATAAATCGCCTCCGCCATCTCATCAGACGGCTCGCCGGCGCCGTATTCTTCTTGATACACGACATGGCACGGCAAATGTAACTTGGAAAAAAACGGTTCATACAAATAGCGGTTCGTCAACATGACGTCATTATCGTCGATCAGCAACGCGTCTGCCATTTCCTTGCACGTTTCAAACCGAAGCAGCGTCGGTTTGACCATTAATTCCTGCATGACAAGCCTCCTTTTGGATACAATAAACGCCCCTTATCCGTATTATAGCACGTTCTGTCACCAAAGGGAGGATCCGGCCATGATCGTCATTTAATAGCGTTGTAGCGCCTTCCCTTGTCCGACGATGATCTGCCAGCAGTGTTCCCGCGTCGTAACGAGGAGCGTGCCTTCCGGCAGTCCGTTGTCTTCCTGCCAGCGGACAGTTCCATAGTGCGCCGCCGCTCTTTTCGTGCTGTTCTTATATCCTCTTGCCCGGGAAGTATCGCGTCGGCCATAGGAAACGGTAATTTCTCCGCCTTTTGTCAAGGTGTCAAGGACAGCGAAAAGCTGCTGCCGGTAACGCAGCGTGTCCACCATTTCCCCCATTGCCGGCGCATAGGCGCCGCCCAAAACCTGTACGCCGTCATCCAGTTCCTCCGTCGCCTGCAGTCCCGTACGGATACAGGGAATCCCGGTCTCAGCAAAGGCCTGCTTCATGTAAGCCGCCCGCTCGACGCCTGCCGCAACGGTCAGCGGCACATAAGTTCCTTGTCGGTATGCCGCCGCCAGCTCCGTATCCGCAATGACAACGACAGGATAAATACGGGTAAAATCCGGTTTCAGACGACAGATTGCCGTCGTCGTCAACACCAGACTCCGCCAACTTTCTCCCGGCAGTCCCGGCATCAACTGATGACCGACGGCAAACCGACGCCGGCGCAGCAGAGCCGTAGCCTGCCCGACATCTGCGGCCGTATGTCCCCGTTTGGCCCGCTGCAATACGGTGTCATCCATCGATTGAACGCCCAATTCGACCGTCTTCAGCCCATATTGCGCCAGACGATCGAGCACAGCTTCCGTAATACAGTCCGGACGCGTCGAGCAGCGGATTCCCTCAATAATCCCCTTCTGCAGTGCCGCATACGCCGGACGAAGGAGTTCTTCCTGCAGCGCCGCCGGCATCGCCGTAAAGCTGCCGCCGTAAAAAGCAACTTCCCAACGCCGCCTGCCGGCATCGTGTTCGACGTAACGGCGAATGAGCCGTTCTACTGCCGCACCGTCAGGAACCGTATGCCTGCCGGTGATTTTCCACTGATTACAGAAGACACAGCGGTAAGGACAACCGATATGGGGAATAAAAATCGGAATGATTGATAGCTTCATCATTTCCCGCCCTTCTTGAAAATACTTACGTAAATAAAAAGGACACAGCACAATGTACTGCGTCCTTGTATACGCTTAATTTACACCAATGCGTTCAACGTTTTCAACGCTTCATGCGCAGCATGTTGTTCCGCATCTTTTTTCGTCTTGCCGGCGCCTTTGCCAAGAACACGGCCGTTGACGGCAACGGCCATATAAAACGTCTTGTTATGATCCGGCCCCTCTTCATGATCCAGAAAATACGCGATGGACTGCTCTCCTTTGCGCTGCACAAATTCCTGAAAGAGCGTCTTATAATCTTTGCCGTAATTACCGGAATCGACGAGCTGCAAATAAGGCCGCAGCCGACAGAGAATAAAGGTCTGCGCCGCCTGGTAGGAAGAATCAAGATAGATCGCTCCGACGACGGCTTCAAAGGCGTCTGCCAATATGCTCGGACGCGTTTTTCCGCCCGTTGCCGCCTCTCCCTTGCCGAGAAGCAGGTAATCGCCCATATGGAAATCACAGCAGACGGAAGCCAGCGGCGTTTCACTGACAACGCTGGCTCTGGCTTTGGACAACTCTCCCTCCGGCATATTCGGATAATGACGGTATAAATACTCGCCAACGACCAGATCAAGAATGGCATCGCCTAAGAATTCCAGCCGTTCGTTATGAAAAATATGGTGAAACTTGTTTTCATTGGCATATGACGAATGCGTCAATGCCCGATCAAGGAGATTCAAATCGTGAAAACGGGGCAGTCCCAGCGTAAGGACAAACCGTTCCAATTGTCGCTTTCTCTCACCCTTCATGAACCGGCACGTTTCTACGCATCAGCGAACTTTTTAAATAAGAGTGTCGCATTATGACCGCCAAAACCGAAAGAATTGGAAATGGCAACCTGAACATCGGCGGCAACAGCCTGGCCAGGAACATAGTTGAGACCCATCGCTTTGATTTCATCGTCTCCTTCGATAAAATTAGCAGTCGGATGAACGCGACCGTTATCGATCGTCAACGCACAGACAATCGCTTCAATGGCACCGGCGGCGCCCAACAAATGACCGGTCATGGACTTCGTCGAGCTGACGAGCATCTCCTTGGCATGGTCGCCGAAAACGGTACAAATCGCTTTGGATTCATTCAAATCATTAAGGTGTGTCGAGGTGCCGTGCGCATTGACATAATCAACGGCCTCAGCAGAAACACCGGCATCGGCGAGAGCCAACGCCATGCATTTGGCTTGCTGCACACCTTCCGGAGCGGGCGCCGTAATGTGATAGGCGTCGGCATTGCTACCATAACCGCCAAGTTCACAGTAAATATGTGCGCCGCGTTTTCTGGCATGTTCCAACTCTTCCAGCAGAATAACGCCGGCCCCTTCGCCCATGACGAACCCATCACGATCTTTATCAAAAGGCCGGGATGCATGCGTCGGATCATCGTTGCGCGTACTGAGCGCCTTCATCGCTGCAAAGCCTGCTACGGCGCCGGGGGAAACGGCGGCTTCCGTACCGCCGGCAAGGGCGGCGTCCAATTCACCGCGCTGAATCATGCGATAAGCGTCGCCGATCGAATTCGTGCCGGTAGCGCAAGCCGTAACGACACCGGCACAATGGCCGTTCAGGCCAAAGGTAATGGATACCTGGCCGGCTGCCATATTCCCGATCATTTTCGGTACGACGAAAGGATTGACTCGGGACGGTCCTTTGTCGAAAAGTCCCTGATAAAGATTATGAAGCGTTTCCATACCGCCAATGCCTGAACCGATGATCGTACCGATGCGATCCCGGTCTTCCTGAGCCAAATCGATGGCGCCATCCTTCAAGGCCAAGGCGGCGGCAGCTACGGCATACTGCGTATAGGAATCCATGTGACGCGCTTCCTTCCGGTCAATGCCGTAATCGGTAATGGTAAAATCTTTCACTTCACCGGCTATACGCACCGTATATTCGGCTGCATCAAAATGGGTAATCGGCCCGATGCCGCTTTGTCCTGCCAAAACGGACTGCCAAAACGCATCCTTGCCGTTGCCGACGGGAGAAATAACGCCTAACCCCGTAATTACTACTCGTTTTTCCAATCTGTTCACCTCATCACTTCATCATCACACTGTACTCAGTCAGGAATTTCTTCCATTTCACGTTTCAAATAGGCAAATATTTCCTTCACAGACAGAATCTCATGAATTTCGCGCATCCGTTTACCGGAAAAGACGAGTCCCGTTTCGACATCGCCCTGCTGCGCCCGTGTCAACGCCCGAATAATGCAGTATTTGTGACTGCATTTTTTCAGACAGGAATCACAGACGACGGGCTTCGGCGCCTTGTCCATGAGTATTTTTTCCGAAAAAGGAGTGCGGATCGCCTGTCCGGGAAGACCGACAGGACTGTGAACCAGGATAAAATCTTCCGGGTTATTCGCACGTAAATAGACCTTTTTCAATTCGTCCGAACCATTCGCTTCCACACTCGCCGCAAAGCGACTGCCCATCTGCACGCCGTTTGCTCCCAAACGGAGCATGGCCGCAATGTCTTCACCGTGCAGTACACCGCCGGCGCCGATTACGGGAAGGTCGACGACAGCCCGTACTTCCGGTACAATATCACGGCTCGAACGATTGGTTCCCAAATGCCCGCCTGCTTCCGCGCCTTCAACAATAATCGCAGCCGCACCCAGGGATTGGGATATTTTCGCCAGTTTCGCTGATGACACAATCGGGACAATAGGCGTGCCCGATTCTTTTCCCCATGCGAACATATCGCGGGAAAAGCCTGCGCCTGCGACAACCAGATCGATTCCTTCATCAATTGCAGTGGCAACCAGGCCCTTAAACTCACGAGCCGCTACCATTACATTAATACCTATGATTCCGTCAGGAGCCATTTTTTTGGCCAATTGAATTTCATACCGCAACTCATCGAAAGGCATACCGGATGCGGCGATGAGTCCTATACCGCCTTCATTTGCAACAGCTGCCGCCAAAGGCGCCGTTGACAGGCGAATGGCCATCCCGCCTTGGATGATCGGTACTTTTGCGATAAGCTTACCTATTTTTAACTCCGGCAGCTTCACTATATTTTCCTCCAATCAAGATTGCCGTCAGGGGGAAATGAACTCTCCCCCGCCGGCATTCAGTCTTGCTTATGCTTTTTTTTCTTTTTCGATGTAATCCACCGTATCTTTTACAGTTTTGATCTTTTCCGCCACATCATCGGGAATTTCGATATTGAATTCTTCTTCGAAAGCCATGATTAATTCAACGATATCCAAGGAATCAGCGCCTAAATCATCGATAAAAGCAGCTTCCATCTTGACTTCTTTTTCGTCAACACCGAGCTGTTCAACAACGATACCTTTAACTTTTTCAAAAGTAACTTCTTCGCTCATTTCCGTTCACCCCCTTTCAATTGGTTTAGTTATATTTACATCACCATGCCGCCGTCTACATTAAGGACTTGGCCGGTAATATAACTGGCTTTTTCGGAAACCAGGAACAGAACGGCTTCCGCCACCTCTTCAGGCCGAGCGGCCCGCCCCAGTGGAATGGATCGTTTCAGATCGTCTTTTGCGGCATCGCTCAGAACCGCAGTCATGTCCGTATCGATAAATCCGGGGGCAATAACATTGGCCCGGATATTCCGGCTTGCCAATTCTTTGGCAAGGGATTTTGTAAAACCGATAACGCCGGCTTTGGCAGCCGCATAATTCGCCTGTCCCGCGTTGCCCGTAAGACCGACGACGGACGAAAGGTTGACGATAGCGCCGCTGCGCTTCTTCATCATGATTTTCGTCACTTCTTTTGCACAATAGAACATGCCGTTCAAATTCGTGTTGATCACAGCCTGCCAATCAGCCTGCTTCATGCGCATCAACAGTCCGTCCCGCGTAATGCCGGCGTTATTGACCAAAATATCGATAGTGCCGAAAGCTTCCATGACTGCCTTGACCATTGCGGCAACGGCCTCTTCTTGCGCCACATCGCATTGCAGCGCCACCGCTCTCGCCCCGGCCGCTTCAATGAGCCGGACCGTTTCTTCCGCCGCCGCCGTATTTCCTGCATAGATGACGGCGACATTGGCGCCTTCCCTGGCGAGAGCAACGGCAATAGCTCTGCCAATGCCGCGCGAACCACCGGTAATAACGGCAGTTTTACCTGTTAAAAGCATTTTATCTGACCCCCTGGAAAAATTCAAGCGTTTTCTGTAAGGACGGTATATCTTCTACGTTTTCACTGTGAATCGATTTGTCAATTTTCTTGTTAAAGCCGCACAGCGTCTTGCCCGGACCGGCCTCAACAAAGACGTCGGCGCCGCACTGCCGCATAGTCCGCGTACAGTCGATCCAAAGCACGGGACTGGCCGCTTGAGCCACAAGATTCTGCTTGATTTCGGCAGCCGCCGTTTCAACCCTGCCATTAACGTTGGCAACAACAGGAATCTCGGCGTCATTAATCGTAATTTCTTCAAGTACTTCTGCCAGTCTCCTCGCAGCCGGCTCCATGAGCGTACTGTGGAAAGGAGCACTGACAGAAAGCATGACGGCGCGCTTCGCACCGGCCTTTTTCAATTCGGCGGCCGCTGTTTCCACGGCCTTCGCCGCACCGGCGATAACGGTCTGACCGGGGCAATTGAAGTTAACGGCTTGTACGGCTCCGCCTTGCAGCGAAACGGTATGACAAATTTCCTTGATCGTATCATCGTCAAGGCCAAGAATGGCAGCCATGGCCCCTTCACCAAGGGGAACGGCGTCCTGCATGAACTGACCGCGCAGCCGAACGGTCTTGACGGCGTCGGCAAAAGACAAGGCCCCGGCGGCAACTAAAGCGGAATATTCGCCCAAACTGTGGCCGGCAACGATGTCGGGACGGATCCCTTCCTGCATCAAAACGCGGCAGCAAGCTGTGCTGGCCGTCAAAATAGCAGGCTGCGTATTAAAGGTCTTCATCAATTCTTCGTCAGGACCTTCAAAGCAAAGTTGCGTCAAAGAAAACCCCAGCGTATCATCGGCTTCTTCAAAGACTTCCCTGACCAACGGATAGGCTTCATACAGATCCTTCAGCATGCCTGTCTTCTGCGCGCCTTGTCCGGGAAACACGAATGCAGTTTTCATAGTCATGTCACCTCATCAATACCATTTCATGATGATGCTGGCCCAGGTAAGGCCGGCACCGAATCCGTCTAAACAAACGATATCGCCCCGCTTCATCATGCCCTTGCGATTGGCTTCGTCCAAGGCGATGGGAATGGAGGCTCCCGACGTGTTGGCATAACGTTCAATATTGACATATACCTTATCCATCGGTACATGCAGCCGCTTAGCCGCCGATTCGATAATTCGGATATTGGCCTGGTGAGGAACCAGAACATCAATATCTTCCTTTTTCAGTTCCGCCCTTTGCAGCGCCAGTTCAGCGGCATGAGGCATGGCCTTGACGGCAAACTTATACACTTCCTGGCCGTTCATGACGGCATAAGCCGAACCGTCTTCACGCATGGCATCCGTAATGGGCGTTTCAATCCCGCCTGTCGGCACCGTCAAAAAGTCCCCGCCGGTTCCGTCGGCGCCCATAGCGCTGCTGAGGATACCGTAACCTTCAGGCACTCTGCCGATAACGGCGGCGCCGGCGCCGTCTCCGAAAAGAACGCACGTCGAACGGTCTTTCCAGTTGATGACGCGGGAAAGGACTTCCGCTCCGATGACGAGGATCGTATCATAATACCCGTTTTCAATGAATTGAGACGCAATTGTCGATCCGTATGCAAATCCCGAACAGGCAGCTTCCAAATCAAATGCCGCCGCATTGACAGCGTGAAGCTCCGCCTGAACCAGGCAAGCCGTAGACGGCGTAGAACGGTTCGGCGTCAACGTGCAGACGATGATCAGATCGATCTCTTCCGGCGCGATTCCGGCCATCGTCAAAGCTTCCCTGGCCGCGCCTACGGCCAAATCCGACGTATTGACGCCGTACGGAGCAACATGCCGTGCACCGATGCCCGTTCGCGACCGAATCCATTCATCAGATGTATCCATCATTTTTTCCAGATCTTTATTGGTCCAAACTTGATCGGGCACACAGTGACCTGTCCCGAGAATACCCGCTGGTCTAGCTTTCACTATCATATTGTTCTCCTTCTTCTTCTATGCTGCTGCGTATATGACCGACGACATCCTGATCGACAAGTTCACCGGCTACACGTACAGCACGTTTTATCGTTTTCGCCTTCGATGAACCGTGGCAGATAATAAAACTGCCGTCGACTCCCAACAAAGGCGCGCCGCCGTATTCTGTAAAGTCCAAGCGTTTGCCCAGCTTTTTCAGGGCCGGATAAACAGCCAAGGCGCCGAGCTTGGCGATAAAACCGCCGTGTTTTATTGCCTCCTTGACCAACTGGATGATAAACATGGCGATGCCTTCGGCAAACTTAAGTATTACGTTGCCGACAAAGCCGTCACAAACGACGACATCGACCTTTCCCTCGGTAATATCCCGTCCCTCCACATTGCCGTAAAAAGAAATCGTCTTTACTTTCTCGAGCATGGGATAGGTGGCCTGGGCAAGCTCGTTGCCCTTTGAAGCCTCTTCACCGATATTGAGAAGCCCGACGCGCGGTTCGCCAATTCCCAGAATATACTTGGCATAATGCGTCCCCATAATAGCGCCCTGCACCAGGTGCTTCGGCTTGCTGTCCGAATTGGCTCCTGAGTCCAGCAAAACCGTAATACCCTTCTTCGACGGAATCGGCGTCGCGATACAGGGCCGTTCAATCCCCCTGATCCGCCCCAATCCCAAAAGGGCCGCCGTAACGGCGGCGCCGGTACTGCCGGGTGCTACGACGGCAGCACATACGCCCTCTTTTACCAAGCGAGTCGCTACAACAATGGAAGCATCTTTCTTTTTGCGAATTGCCTGCGCCGGATGTTCTCCCATTTCGATGACTTCACCGGCATGAACGACAGCGAGACGCTCACTTTCTTTCGCGCCGTACTTCTTCAAGACTTGTCTTATCTTCGTTTCATCACCGACAAGAACAACATCATAGTCATACGATTCGACGGCGTCGATCGCACCGAGAACAACCTGCTCCGGCGCGTAATCGCCCCCCATAGCATCTACAGCTATTTTCATACCCTTCCAACTCCCATTAATCTAAAGACTCTATGATAAACTTAGCGCGAAAAACTTCTTTGGCGCTCTTGCGAATTTTCACCCACACATAATGCTTTTGATCCCGCCGGCGGATGACTTCCGCTTTCGCCACCAGCTTATCGCCGACGGTTACAGGCTGTTTATATTTGATATTGCCTACGGCAACAATGCAAAGCGGTAAGTTCAGTACTGCCCGCGTCAGTGAACTGGCCTGCGTATATAAATACTGCGAACGCACAATACGCGCCTCATCAACCATATCCTCCGTCGCCGTGAGAATGGAAATGGCATTTTTACCGACAGTGCAGTCGACAAGCTCGCCCATGACCGCTGACGCGTCCTTTCGCGGCTGCGCCGCTTCAGCCCGTTGTTTGATGCGGATGCGAAGCTCCGGAATCCCCAGGGCCATGCGATCGAGACGTACAGTCGCAATGCTGACGGAGAATTCATCAGCCAATTCTTCATCGTTGATGAAAGGATTCTCTTCTATTCGTTTTTTCAACAGCATGTGCCGCTTGTCCCGAGCTATGCGAACCATCATACCACCTGTGTTTATGACCAAGTATTAATAGTACATGTTATTATTGAATTATATAATGTTTCTGTCCCTTTGGCAAGGAATACTAAAAAAAGTATGCTGTCCGAATATTCTGATTTAGAATCTTCCCAACAGCATACCCATCCCTTCCTCAATAGGCGTCGAAATCAATTTCATTCAATACGTCCCGAAGCTTCATCAATTCTTCTTTCGTCAACGTAATCCCCTTTGTCATGGCCTGATAGTCAGGATCCCAGGAGCGCAGGTCAAACTTGGGCGCCCGGTTATTCCAACTGATATACGTAAGCTCTTTACGCCAGCCGTCTTTATTCTCCGACAAGGTTCCGCATACATCTTCAATATTAAAATTCAACTGTGCCATCTTATTCCTCCTAAATCCCACCAGGTATACTGCTAATCTATATATAGTATGATAACTTGTAATTCTTTTCTATAATAGCAAATATATGAATTCTGTCAACTGAGAATCACGGATGACTGCGCCGTCGAAAAAGCCCGCCTTGCGCTTCCTGAATCGGAAACACGGAAATGAACGCATTCTCATCAATCCGATTGACCGCATTGCGGAGCTGCATGATCTCCAATCGGGACACGACACAGTATAAAATCAACGTTTTCTGCCGGCTGTAAGCGCCTTCACCATACAACAAGGTGACGGCACGATGCAGGTCCTGGGTGATACAGCGGGAAACTTCATCATTCTTGGACGTCACGATGAAGAGCCCCTTCATTTCATCAAGCCCGTTCGTCACGACGTCTATCATCTTGTACGCAATAAAATAGGCGACCAGCGAATACATTGCGCTGTCCCAGGAAAAAACGAATCCCGAACTGCCTAGGATAAAGAGGTTGAAAAACATAATAATTTCACCGACGGAAAAGGGAATGTGTTTATCGGCAATGATAGCCATAATCTCCGTACCGTCCAGTGATCCGCCCCAACGGATAATCAGGCCGACGCCGAGACCGATGATAATGCCGCCGAAAATCGTGGACAAGAAGGGATCCGCCGTAAGCGGATCGTAATGAAAAAAATTGTTCCACAACGACAGACACAGGACGGCAAAGAGCGACGCCAACGTAAAATGCACGCCGATCTTATGGTAGCCGATGACGAAGAACGGTATATTCAGCAAAACGATGAAAACGCTGAAGCTGATGCCCATCAGGTGCGCAGCCATCAGCGCAAGGCCGACGACGCCGCCGTCAATGACGTGATTCGGTACCAAAAACACATCGAGACCGATCGTATAGATCAATGCGCCGAAAGCCAAGCCGACGGCTCTGAGCAAATATGCAATCATAGTTTCTCTCCCCTCTGCCGCAGATAACGGAGTCCGATAATCCAGGCCACGAAATCGTCGACAGGTTCCGGAGGGTATTGCAACGACAGCGGCCAGAAGCGGCGCCAACCGCGGCGCGGCGTGTATTTCCAATAAAGAGCGCGCCCTTCAACAGTTGTAAATTTCTCGTCCACCAGGGCAAAAGCGATCTCCCGTCCGCCGTCGTGAATCCACTGCTCCGCCACGGGCTGCAGCCGTCTGTGATTCGTTCCGTCGCCCATGACCATAGCTGTAAAACGATAACCTGTATATATCCTGTCAAAAACCTCTCGCAACTTTACAGTCGCTGCAATCTCTTTGTGCAGCAATGCGCCGTCGTCTCCCACGACGGCAATGCCTGTTTTCTCAGATCCCGGATCAATTGCCAATATCATTGCCAGCCCTCACTCAAAAACGTTCCGAATCGACGTCGATCGTAATATCTAGCGGCCCTGCCGTATAAACGTCGGCGGCGGCGATGGCACGAAGAATGACATGCCGTCCTTCAGCCCCCTTGATACGCGCTATCGTATCAAACATTTTCGCCGCCGTAAGAGCACCTACATTGCCTGTCAGCGGATCCGGCAACAACCCGGCTGCCTGCGCTTTCTGATTGACATTGTGAAGGAAATGAATGACCTGGTATTCCGCTTGTCCCTGTATCTCACTGCTGTCGATTCGTTCTTCAAAAACGACGTCGCCGCGATGGTAAATCAAATTGTTCGTATACACCGCCACATGAACCAATGCCGGTTCGCCGAGAATAATATTGCCGGCAGCCGTAACGCGGACGAGTTTCTGTCCCGTTTCCGCCTGACTCAACTGTTTGACGACAGCATCGAACTCTTCCTGAGAAATGTACAATAAAACGGCCTTATCGTCGGTTATCCCCAAATGGAGACGAATTCCCGTATTGATCTGATTCATAACGCTGCTCAGCTTTTCACGCGTCGCCGCTTCACTCTCGCCGGACGGCAAAACAGCGCTGGAAAGAACTTCGCCGACGCGGAAAAGAACCGTCCCCTCCCGGATCGTCGTCACCGATTGATTCAGCAGTTTATTCCGTTCATCCAGGGCCTGTACCGTTTTTGTCAAACGCGCTTTCGTCTCCTCCAACGCGGCGATCTCTTCACGGGAACTCGTCAGATTCCGCGTCGCTTCATCGTAAGCGACCTGCACCAAATCAAGCTGCCTGCCCATATCATCACGAGCCGTCTGTGCCTGATCCAGATCGAGCAGCGTCAAGCGAAGTTGTTCGTTGGCGCCGTCCAACTGGGTTTCCTGCAATTCCAACAGCGCCTCATTCTGTGCTAGCAGTTCATTCTTCTCCGTCATCTCCCTGCCGAGCAACTGCGCCTGCGATAACAAGCGATCCCGTTGTTCTTCCAACGCCGCTTGCTGTTGCCGCAGCTGTTCCATACCGAAAAGAGCGATACGGACGTTTTCCGACAATACGGACATAACGCCCAGCGTCACGGCGGAAATACTGATGCCCGTCAAAATGGTGATCAGAATAGATGTATATTTAGGGCGAAGCCCGAATAATTTGATCTTGCGCTTACCGACTCGGGAACCGATTTTATCGCCCAAATAGGCAATAACGCCCCCCATAACGGCCAAGACAAAAAGCATGGTAATTCCGTATGCCATGATACACCCCCTGTACATGCAATCTGCGTAATGATCGTCTCTGTCTGCATTTTATTATACATTAATTATGTATGATAATAAAGCTCTTCCCTTATACGAAAAAAGATGTATCCTCTGTGCAAAGATGATACATCTTACATTTCTTCATTATTTTGACTTTTTATATACCAAATAAATACCGGCAATGCCGCAGATGATATCCGGCAGAAAAGCCGCTATCCCGGCAGGTATTTTTCCGCCGTTTCCCAAAGCATTCCCCAGGGTCATGATCGTATAATAAATAAAAATGACGACAACGCTGATACCGAATCCGATCGATGAGCTGCCGCGCTGCTTCTGAAGCCCCAGCGGCGCGCCGACAAAAGCGCAGACCAAACTGGCAAGGGGCATGGAAAAACGATTGTACATTTCCACCTTCATTTTATTCGTATTGACGTCATTTTCTTCCAACAACCTGATCTGTTCCTGCAACTCACGAATTGTCAATTCATCGGGAGACTGCTGCGCGGCGTTGATTTTATTGGGCTTCTGCGAAATCGGCAGGGTCTGATTCCGGAACTTCATCGTCCGCGCCGCCTCCTGGCCGACGGAAACGTCGTAAATGACACCTTCATGCATGACCCACTTTTCGCCGTCCCAATCGGCCCGATCTGCCTTTTCAACACGCATGAGCACGTCATTTTCAAATTCTTGAATCGTAATGTCCCGCAATTCCTTTGACTCGGCATTATATTGTCGGGCATACATCAGGCTGGAAATATCGGAACCCTTGATATTTTTCAAGATAATGTGGTCTTGCGTCGCCGGCGCTACGCTTTTTGTAATCTCTTCGTTAATGATCGTATTATACGCATTATTGGCTTTCGGCACAACATATTCATTAAACGCCGTCGTTCCCAGCGAGATGATAAGCGCCGCAATAAAAACGGGCATGGCCAACCGAATAAAATTCTGTCCTCCCGAACGCATTACGATGATTTCACTGGATCCGGAAAGCCTGCCGAAGGCCATCAATGAGCCCAGTAACACGGACATGGGAAAAGTCACGACGACGATGGACGGCAAGGCTAAGATCAGCACCCGCGCCGCGGCCCAAAGAGACGCGCCGTATTGGTTAATCAAATTGGCGATCCTGTATAGCGTCCCCGTACCGACAAAAACGCTGGTAAACGCACAGACGCCAAACAAAAAAGGACCGATAAATTCTTTTAATATGTATTTGTCTAATATGCGCATATTACCATCCTGTCTGCATTACATCGTAAATTTTTCACCTAAATAAAATTTCCTTGCCAACGGATTTTCGGCGATCATCTGCGGATCGCCTTCCAGAAGGATCTTTCCTTCACTCAGAATATACGCCTTATCGACAATACTTAATGTTTCCCGCACGTTATGATCCGTAATCAAAACACCGATTCCCCGTTTTTTTAAATGGCCGATAACACCTTGGATGTCATTGACCGCCAACGGGTCGATCCCGGCAAACGGTTCATCAAGGAGAATAAACGCGGGATCCATGACGAGACACCGGGCAATTTCCACGCGTCTTCTTTCACCGCCGGAAAGTTGGATTCCCAGTCGGTCACGCAGCCTGGTAATCGTAAACTCTTCCATCAGCGCCGCCGCTTTTTCGCGCTGCTCTTTTTCACTCAGTTCCGTCGTCTGTAACATGGCCAACAGATTTTCTTCCACCGTCAGCTTGCGAAAAATAGAGGCTTCCTGCGGCAAATACCCGATCCCGTAGGCAGCCCGTTTGTGGATAGGCAGACCGGTAATATCATGGCCGTCAATCGTGATCGTTCCCTTGCTGGGATGTTCGATGCCGACGATCATGTAAAAAGTGGTTGTTTTACCGGCTCCGTTCGGCCCCAGCAGACCGACGACCTGCCCTTGTTCGACGCGCAGACTGACGCCGTCTACAACATGCCGTTCTTTATACGTTTTTACGAGTTGGTCGGTCTGAATAAACATGACGACTCCTCCGACTTACGATTCATTAGGAACGATGACGATCGTAGAACGGCTCATGGTCTGTGCAGAGTGGTCTGCCAGCCGAATCTGCACCTTATCGCCAACTAGGGAACTGCCGTTCTGACTTGCCTGCACATTCCCCTGTAAATAGATAACGCCATCATTAACACCCGGCGTCTGCGTATACGTCGCCTGATCGCTGTATGCCGACAGCCGTTCTTGCGGCGATTCGATATGAACATTGCCGGTACCGACGGCTTTAATGCTCTTGAACCAGCCGTCAATATGATCCGCCCACATCTGTGAGCCTTGCGCTTCCAAATATCCGTTCCCCGTAACGACACTGCGGTCCTGGTCCAAGTAATATTCCACTTGATCGCCGTTTACTTTTTTATCCTGGTAAACGCCTTTCACGTCCCCCGTCGCAACGACGTAGTTGCGATTCGTCGAATGCAGCTTATTGGCCGTCAAATGCATGTCCGGCTGCTCTACCGCAACGTTTCCTTCTACATCCGCTTCAGCCGTTTTCAGGTGATAAACGGCCGTATCCCCCGTCATTGTCGTCTGATCGCGAACGATGACGACATTGCCCGACGCCGTAGCGACTTGCGTCTTACCGTCATAGGAAAGCCTGTCGGCCGTAACCGAAATAGACGGTCCCGCCGCCCAAGCGGCTACCAAAGGCACCGTCAGGAACGCGGCAGCCGTTATTGCCTTGTAAATATCGCGCAGCTTTCTTTTCATGTTGTCCCTTCTTCCTTCGTTACCTTGGCATGACCTGTCAAGGTGACGTTATCAAGTGCCGCATTCGTTTCAAACGCATCGCCGGCCAACGTTGTCCCGTCGTGACGGTTGATCGTAACCTTGCCGCCTGAAATTAAACGTGTGCTCATATTATAATATACGGCGCCATCTGTCTGCAATGCATCATTGGCGTCAGTTGTCGCCGCAACGGGCGGTTTGATTTCAATAACCTGCTCATTCCGTCTGACAATGCCCGTTTCGGCATGAATGTGGATTTCCGTCCCATCCGCATCGACAATAACAGCCTGCGGCTTCGTCAAATAAACAGTATTCGTGTCCGTATCAATCTGAATTTTTTCTGCCGTCAAACGCCATACCAGTTGGCCTGCCTGCTGTTCTTCCAGTTCCGATCCCTGAAACTCAACGAGGTGATCCGGTTTCTTTTCATTTCCGTCCGACGACGGCGTCACCAGCAGAAAATACCAAGCAAGTCCCAACAAAATGATTGTACAGCCGAAAAGAAGGGGCATCTTATTTTTTTTCATGTACGCAATCATTCAGTTCTGTTCCTCCGCTTTCTTCTGCAGCGCGACGATCTCTTCCGGAGCCGTGCTCCAACGATGCTGGAACCAAAGCCATTCCGTCGGATGATCCGTAATAAAGGACTCCGTCAAAACCGCCAGCTGCCTCGTAAATGCCGCAATATCGGCTTCTTTGTCGCCTGTATCGCGGTAATACAGCGCTTCACCGATAATGACGCGGTGACGGTGCGATTCATCGTGAATGACAAAGACGGGGACCACAGGAGACTTGAACTGTTTGGCAAACATGGCCGGCCCACGCGGTGTCGAAGCCATTTTGCCGAGAAACACCTGCGGAACGCCATAGAAGCCGCCGTCCTGATCCGCCAAAAAGCCGAGCAGTTTTTTCCGCTTCAGCGCCCTAGCGGCAATGATCATTTCATTGCCGCCGCGGGCAAAGACCTCCAATCCCATGCGCTCCCTGTTTTCATTTAAAAACCGCGTTACCTGGTCATTGGGTTGTTTTTTTACGATCGTCGTCGTCGGATAGCCGTACAACGCCAAAGCGGCACCCATCCATTCCCAATTACCAATGTGTCCGGTCAATACGATAACGCCTTTATTCTCGGCCAGCGCCGCCTCTAATCGTTCAGGATGATCGAGAACGACGTAATCCGAAATAGTTTCCCTTGTCAATCGGGGCGTATACAATATTTCCATCAACGATTGTCCCAGGTTGCGGAACAACTCGTCAATAATTTCATTAGCCCGCTCCTCGCTGCAGCGCAACCCGCGCATGATATGAAAAACGCCGCGCTTCCGCTGCTTTTTCAGGACCTTGCCGATGAGCGGCCTCAACGCTCTGCCCCAGGAGATAATCGTTGAATACGAAAAGAGACAAACAAATTTTCCTATGGCTCGAACGGTATGATATTGCCAACCATTTGACACGATAGCGCTTCCCCTTCCATTACTGCCGCAACGGTGAAAATCCCGAACGGTATCGCTCCAGCACGGCATCCCACTGCGCTTGCTTTTTCAAGATATATTCGACAAACTCCCGTAACGCTCCGTGCCCGCCGGTACGGGTCGAAACCAGTTGCGCCGCTGCCCTTGCCTCAGCGCAGGCGTCGGCAGGCGCACCGGAAAAGGCAACGCCCGACAAAAGCGATAAATCATTCAGATCGTCACCCATATAAGCGACGTCATTGAACGACAACCGTTCTTTTACCAGTATCTTCGCCAACGCACCGTACTTGTCGCCGGCTGCCTGAACGAGGTAATCAATATGCAGATCTGCCGCCCGGCGTTCCACCATCGGCGATTTCCGCCCCGTAAGAAAAACAACTTTCAAACCGGCGGCACGGGCCAAGGAAATCCCCATGCCGTCTCTGGCGGAAAACCCTTTCAAGACATCTCCTTCGGGACCGTAATAAATCGTTCCGTCCGTCAATACGCCATCCACATCAAGGGCCAACAAAGAAATATGCCGCCACGTTTCCATCAGACGACTCCCTGACGAAGCAAATCGGTTACATGTACCATACCGACCGCCTTACCGTCATCATCGACAACGGGCAAAACCGTAATCGGTCGCGGCTGATTTTTTTCCATGATATGCAGTGCTTCGGCGGCTAATTTCCCCTGCGTGATGCACCGCGGATTTTTTGTCATCATCGCATCGACAGGCCATTGCAAGAAATTCGACCCCGTTTCCAGACCGCGACGCACATCGCCGTCCGTTACGAGACCGGCCAGACGGCCGTCGTCATCAATGACGGAAACGGCGCCAAGCCCTTTTTCCGTCATCATGAAAAGGGCATCCTTGACGGTACTGTCTGCTGAAATCAACGGATTGTCCTTGCCCTGGTGCATGACTTTATCGACAGTGAGCAGGAGCTTGCGCCCTAATGCGCCGCCCGGATGAAAGACGGCGAACTGATCCTTCGTAAAATGGTGCCTCGTAAGCAGAACGACAGCCAAAGCGTCACCCAACGCCAGGGCAACGGTCGTACTTGTCGTCGGCGCCAATCCCAAGGGGCAGGCTTCCTTTTCAACGGATGCGTCGAGAACGACATCGGCATTTTTGGCCAATGTCGAATTGTGGCTCCCTACGACGGCAATCAGTCTTGCCCCGATCCGCTTGAGCGACGGCAGAATATTCAAAATTTCCATCGTTTCACCGCTGTTGGAAAAAGCGATGACAATATCTTGCCCCGTAACCATCCCCAGATCGCCGTGAATGCCTTCACCGGGATGAAGGAAAAGAGCCGGCGTGCCGGTACTGGATAACGTCGCCGAAACCTTTCTCGCAATATGACCGGACTTGCCCATTCCGGTGACAATGACACGCCCTTGTGCTTCGAGAATCAGATTGACTGCATTGACAAAGCTTTGGTTCAGCGTCGGAATCAATGCTTCAATCCCCTTGGCTTCCTGGCGCAGAACCTCTTTTGCTTCTTCTAATATATCCACTACTTCCACCTCATTCTTCAGCCGTTTCTTTACTTTGTTGCGCAATTGCATGGATGGCCATGACATCACGCAGCAAATCCTCCACCTGTGTCAGATAGAGCATGTTCGGCCCGTCGCTGAGCGCTTCCTGCGGATTATCATGAACCTCCATAAAAATACCGTCTATGCCGGCGCCGGCAGCAGCTCTCGCCAAAGTTCCTACATACTGGCGCTGCCCTGCCGATTTCGTACCGGCGCCGCCGGGCAGCTGCACGCTGTGCGTGGCGTCGAAAACGACGGGATAGCCGAAAGAACGCATGATCGGAAAACTGCGCATGTCGACGACCAGGTTATGGTACCCCATCGTCACGCCTCGTTCCGTGAGCAGAATATTTTCATTGCCGCCATGCCTTATTTTTTCGACAACATTTTTCATATCTTCCGGCGCCAGGAATTGCCCTTTTTTAACGTTTACACATTTTCCCGTTGCAGCCGCCGCTTCCAAGAGATCGGTCTGGCGGCATAAAAAAGCGGGAATCTGAATAATATCAAGCACCGCCGCCGCCGGCTTGGCCTGTTCCGCTCCGTGAATGTCGCTGACGACGGGAACCTGCAATTCCTCTTTGATTTCTTGCAGTATGCTTAACCCTTCAGCCAGTCCGGGGCCCCTGTATGACGTGTGCGAAGAGCGGTTCGCCTTGTCGAAAGAAGCTTTAAACACATAGGTCAATCCCAAATTTTCACAAATCGCTTTCATCGCCTTGCCGATCTTCAACGTACGTTCACGGCCTTCAATGACGCAGGGCCCGGCCATTACGAACAGCTTGCCGTCATGGCCGACGTTTATACGGCCTATATGTACACCTTTCATGCCTTTTTCTCCTTTGCAAAATACGCTCGAATCCGCTGTAAGTCTTCCGGCGTATCAATACCGATAAACCGATGCGCCGTTTTGATCACTTTAATCTTATAACCATTTTCGAGAACCCGCAACTGTTCCAGCGATTCAGCTGATTCTAACGGCGTTGGCGCCATGTTTGCATATTTCAGCAAAAAATCGCGTCCATAGGCATAAATACCGATATGCTTACATGGTCTGCTTCCCGCCGTATAGGGGTTCCTGCCGTAGGGAATCAGCGATCGGGAAAAGTAGAGAGCTTCTCCGCAACAGTTGGTGACAACTTTGACGGCGCCGACATCGTCATACTCCTCTTCGGCCAGCGGTGTCGCTACCGTTGCCATCGTAAGGGACGCATCCTCTTCAAAAGCACGGCACAATGAAGAGATTACATCAGCCGTGATCAGCGGCTCGTCACCCTGAACGTTGACGATGACGTCGGCGTCCGGAAAGTGTCCGATCGCCTCTGCCAGACGATCGGTTCCGTTCGTATGGTCTTCGCGCGTCATGACAGCCTTGCCGCCGAATGAGACGACGCAATCATAGACGGACGGAGCATCTGTCGCGACGATGACGTCCGAAAGACACGCCGCCTGTTTCGCCTGTTCATAGACACGCTGAATCATCGGTTTGCCGGCAATGTCCAGCAACGGCTTTCCCGGCAGGCGCGTCGATGCGTAACGTGCCGGAATGATGCAGATAAATTTCATGACATATCCTCCATCGTACGTTTCAATAGTTTTTCCAATTCCTTACGGCCGGCGATGATCTCGATTTCAATGCCGAGCACGTACAGCTCGATTTCGTGTTCCATAATGAAGGTTCCGTCCATCTTTACGGCATCTTTCTCCGTCGTTACCAGGACGGCTTTTTTTTCGGCAGCAACAGCGGCGGCCTGCAGCAGGTCGTCGGACCCGTACCGATGATGGTCGGGAAAACGCACGGTATGGCGCACTTCATACTCCATTTCCCGAAGCGTTTCTTCAAAGGATGTCGGATTTCCCAAAGCCGACAACGCCACGACGCCGCTATCTTCGGAAAGCGAGCCGGCTGCGTTGCCCTGCAGCCAATCCGCAAAGGGCACGCACCACTTCGGTTTATGCACGGCCTCGGCAATGGGGGCCTCCTGATTGTAATGACGCAAAAGGGTATAAATTTTTTCTTTATCTTCCTCGTCGGCAATATCGGCTTTCGTGATGATGAAAATATCGGCGCGCTCCAATCCTTCCAACGGTTCCCGCAGGCTGCCGCGCGGCAGCACTTCCCCGTTACCGACAGGATCGGTGCCGTCTATCAGAACGATGTCCAAATTCCGGCCGAGCTGCCAATGCTGATATCCGTCGTCAAGCAACAGAACCTGTGCATGAAAATCGCGAATCGCCTTGCTGCCGGTTTGCCCTCGGTTTTTACCGACCAGGACGGGGACGCCGGGCAGACTTCTCGCCAACAGGCAGGCTTCATCACCGCCATCTTCAGGCGTAAGGAAAACTTGCCTGCCGTCTGAGACGACGGCGCCTTTTTTTTCGCCGGCAGATCGATATCCCCGATTCAGAACGGCGAGGCGGTACCGTTCCCGTTGCAACCATTTGGCGATCCAGCAGGCCATCGGCGTTTTTCCTGTGCCGCCCATCGTAATATTGCCGATACTGATAACCGGAACAGGCAGAGACTGCGTTGTCCGTTTTCCCGAGACATAGGCGGCATACCGCTTCCGAACACCGTGCTCATATACCTTGGAAACGAACTCCAGCAGTGTTAACACCGCTTTTTCCGGTATCGTATGATTTGCCCCGTTGATCAGGGACAGATACCAATCCGCTATTGATTGCTGCACAGACATTTTTTTCATCTCCACAATTGCAGATCACTTAACAACCGTTGTAGCTCTTGTAAATTGCGAGCCGTCGCACCTTGATTCTCCCTGACGACGGAGAGACAGCTGGCCTTCATCCGGTCAGCCCGCAACCTGTCAGTCAGGATATCGAGACAGGTTGCGATAAATTCCGTTTCATTCTGCACCATGACACAGGCGCCGCGACTGCTCAACAGTTCGAATATTTCAACAAAATTGAACATATTCGGACCGACGACGATCGGTTTGCCGTGCGCTGCCGGTTCCAGAATATTATGACCGCCGACACGAACCAGGCTGCCGCCGACAAAAATCAGATCGCCTAAACTGTACACACGTCCCAACTCGCCGATCGTATCGAGCAGGATACCGTCATACGGTCCGGACGGAAGCTTTCCCTTCTGCATATCGCTCCGCTTGGCCATGGAAATACCATACCGCAATCCTTCATCATGGATGATATCGGCCTGATATACGTACCGCGGCGCAATAATCAGGCGCGCTTCAGGGAAATTCTCGCGCACGCGGCTGAAAGCTTTGTATACAGCGCCGTTCTCTCCTTTGTGCGTACTACCGGCAATCATGATCGGATACGGGTTGTCGGGAAACCCGAATTCGCGCAACAGTTTTTTCTTTTCTTCTGCCGTCACAATACCGTAGGTCTGATCATATTTCGTATTCCCCGTGATAACAACCTTTTCCGCCGCCGCGCCGATAGAAATGATATAGTCGGCATCGATCCGGCTCTGCATGCAAAAAACGCGGATCGTAGACAAAACACGGCGCGTAAAAAACGTGATGATGCGATATCGTTTGGCGCTCCGCACGCTGATGCGGCCGTTCATCATCATGACGGGAATATGCTTGTGCGCCGCAATGCGCAGAAAATTGGGCCATATCTCCGTCTCCACCAAAACGATAACCTTCGGTTTGACGATATTCAATATTCTGTTGGTAAAATACGGCAAATCGAGAGGAAAGTACAAAATCCCGTCAGCGCTGTCTATGATTTGGTGTGCCATGCGGAACCCCGTCGCCGTAACGACGGATACGATGAGAATCTCCTCCGGGTGATCGCGCCGGATCTCCCGGACAATCGGGCTGGCAGCCACTATCTCGCCGACAGAAGCCGCATGAATCCAGATCGCCTGACGATTGGCGATTTTCTGTTTCAAATCGGCGGGCAAATAACCGATGCTCTGTTTAATACGCTGATAAAAGCCTTCTTCCTTGACCAGTCTGTAAATCAGTACCGGTATCAACGAGGCCCAATACATGACCAACAGCATATTATAAAGCCAGTAAAGAGACTTTGCTTTCAAATTAGATATCATACTGCTTCCTCTGTACTTTTGTTGAACTGGACGGCATACAGGCTGGCGTACAGCCCTTGCCGCGCCAGCAAATCATCATGCGTTCCCATTTCCGCAATACGGCCATGATCGATAACGACAATTTTGTCGGCATTGCGAACCGTACTCAGGCGATGCGCGATGACAACGGCTGTACGCCCTTGCATCAGTCGATCTAAAGCTGCCTGAACGATTTTTTCGCTTTCCGTATCTAGCGCCGACGTCGCTTCGTCCAGAATCAGGATCCGCGGATTCTTTAAAATGGCTCTGGCAATAGCGAT
This sequence comes from Megasphaera vaginalis (ex Bordigoni et al. 2020), assembly GCF_900240295.1. Taxonomy (NCBI): domain Bacteria; kingdom Bacillati; phylum Bacillota; class Negativicutes; order Veillonellales; family Veillonellaceae; genus Megasphaera; species Megasphaera vaginalis (ex Bordigoni et al. 2020). The sequence goes on along the minus strand of NZ_OEQB01000006.1, from coordinate 69,110 downwards.
ACGCTGCCGCTGGCCGCCGGAAAGAGCGCTGCCGCGGTCGCCGACAACGGCGTCATAACCGCCGGGCAACTCCATAATGAACTCATGCGCATTAGCAGCTTTTGCCGCGGCGACGACCTCCGCAGCGGCAGCGTCAAGCCGTCCGTAAAGGATGTTTTCCCGTATCGTGGCGTTGAAAAGCATCGTCTCCTGCGGCACCAGACCAATCTGATTGCGCAGCGATGAAAACGTGACGTCTCTGACGTCGATACCGTCGATCCGCAAGGCTCCGGCCGTGACATCATAAAAGCGCGGCAGCAAATTGGCTACCGTCGACTTGCCGGCGCCGCTGGGCCCGACCAGGGCAACCACTTCACCCGGTGCGACGGACAGATCGAAATGATTCAGCGCCAAGTGCTCCTGATCATAAGCGAAAGATACGCAATCGAACTCGATTCGCCCCTGTACAGTTGCCAGCGTGACGGCATTTTCCTTCTCCTTGACGTCGGCAGTCGTATCCAACGTTGCAAAGACTCTGTCGGCAGCTGCCAGGGATTTCTGGATATCACCGTAAATCTCACTGATTCGCCGCACCGGATTCGCTAAATTAATGGCATAAATCAAAAAAGCAATCAACGCGCCTGCCGTCATTTTCCCTTCAATAACGCTCATGCCGCCGTACCAGATGATACCGGTGACGGCAATGGCGGCAAAAAATTGGATGAACGGTGTCAGCATGGAAGTCAGCTTCGTCGTTTTCATCAGGGCCCAGAAATTATTGTCATTCTGCACCATAAAACGCCTGATCTCAAAATCTTCACGATTGAAGGAGCGGATAATCCGAATGCCCGAAATCGCTTCTTCCAACAGCGACGTAATATCCGCCATCTTGCCCTGCACCTCGTGGCCAGCCCGGCGCAGACGGCCGCCGAAAAAATTGATCGTCACGACGACGAGGGGAACAATGACCAAGGTCAGCAGTGTCAACTTCCAGTACAAATAAACCATGGAGATCAGCGAGCCGATGAGAATGACTGCTTCCTGAACGAAAGAGATCAAATTCCCGGCAATCGCCGTCTGCAGCGCCGTGACATCATTCGTCAAATTGCTCATGATATCGCCCGTCTTGCGCCTGTCATAGTAGGATAACGACAGGGTTTGCAGGTGACGGTACAGTTTTTCGCGGATATCATTGACAATTTTCTGCCCGACATAGCTCATTAAATACCGCTGTCCGAAATAGAAGAAACCGCGCAGGAAAAAAAGAATCAAAATACCGATGACGATCAGGTTCAGCGTATATACATCTTTGTTTGCCAGGACCTTGTCAATAACATCCTTGATCAGCCACGGCACGACGACGTTGCTCAAGCCGGAAAAAGCCATACAGACAACGGCGATAGTCAGCCGTTTGGTATATGGTTTAACAAAGGCCAACAGCCTTTTGTAGCTTTGCCAGCTGTTATATTGTTCCATCCAGAGATTTCTCCTTTATGAATCGTAAAATGGCGGCAGCAGTTCGTTCCATCGAGCCGCCTTCCCCCATTTCCGCTCTGACTGCGGCCAAAGCCTTGACGGCAGTCTGCCGCTGCGTCTCATGCTGCAATAGCGGAACGACGGCGGCGGCAATATTCTCACCGGTCACTTCGTCCTGCCAGAGCTCCGGTATAATGCGGCGGCCCATAATAATATTGGGCAAACCGATACTTTCGATGTGCACCAGTATCTTGGACAAGGCATATGACAAGGCTCCGATCCGGTAAACCAACAACGTCGGCACTGCCATCAAGGCCGTCTCCAAGGTTGCCGTTCCGGAAGCCACGACAGCGGCGCTACTGATCTGCATCATGTCATACGTATGATCCTCTCCGATATGTACCGCCAGACCGCTCGCCGCAACGAGGTCCCGCAAAATACCGCCGTCAATCGTCGAAGCCCGCGGCATGATAAACTGGACCTCCGGGACAGCTTCGGCGATCAGCTTCGCTCCTTCCAACATCGTCGGCAACAGCCCAGTCACCTCCTGCATCCGGCTGCCCGGCATGAGGAGAACGACGGGCTTGTCCGCAGAAAGACCGAAATACGCATAAGACGCCGCTTTTGTCAGCGCAGGGCGGACGGTGTCTAAAAGCGGATGCCCCGTATAGATAACGTTGGCTCCGATGGCCCGATACAGATCCGCTTCAAAAGGAAAAAGGGATACGGCCAGATCCGTATATTTGGCAATAACGGGTCCGCGGCCCTTCTGCCAGGCCCAAATCGTCGGTAAGATGTAATAAATGACCGGTATACCGGCGGCTTTCGCCTTCTTGATCAGGCGCATGTTAAAACCGGGATAATCGATACAGACCAAGGCATCCGGTCTTTCTTCCGCCATCAATTTGACGAGGAAGGAACGGAGCCGAAAGAAAAAGGGGATTTTTTTGATAATTTCACCGATACCGATAAAACCGAGATTCTTGATATCGTAACGGATATCGACACCGGCCGCAGCCATCTGACTGCCGCCCATGCCGATCAATTCAACCGACGGCTCCAGTTTTTTTAAAGCGCTGGCCAGATTGGCGCCATGAAGATCGCCGGAAGCTTCTCCGGCAGAGAGCATAATTTTCATCTGCGCCGCTCCTACGTCCCGTCGACGGCACAGATGCAGACGCCTTTTTCATTCGCCAGAGACAGCACCGCTTCCTGTTCGACGAAAAGAGTTCGCCCCGCCTCCATTGCCAAAACGGTACAACCGCTTTCCAACATTGACTGCAATGTCGTCCTGCCGACAGCCGGCACATCGAAACGCCAGTCCTGATTCGGCTTGGCGACTTTGACGACGACGGCTCTGCCTCGTCCCAGTTCGCCGCCGCGGCGGATGCAGGCGTCAGTCCCTTCAATCGCCTCGACAGCCATAACGGCCTTCTGCTTAACGACGACGGTCTGACCGATATCGAGTCCGCCGATAGCTTTAGCCGCCGCAAAGCCGAAACGGATATCTTCAGCTTCTTCGGCTGTCGGCCGGCGTTTCGTCAATACTCCGACCGGCGGCAACAACGGTTTCAGATAGGCCGTCTGATCGACGATTTCAATCCCGTCTTTGGCCAGTTCATCAACAATGGCCAACATAATCGTATCGTCCTTGCGATTGTGCAGAGCCGCCAATAATTTGATCGCCCGAAAATCGGGAAATTTCAGACCTCGGAACAGTATTTCCTTCGTCACCTTGCCGATCATCGTGACTTTGGAAACGCCTTCGCCTTTCATGGTCTTAATGATCTTGTCCAATTTGGCCACATTGATCTTATAATATATATTCGCTTCCCTTTCCAGTTCCGGCGCCGTCCCTTCGACAACGGCAATGACGACTACTTCATGCCCCGTCGTCTGGGCTGCGCGCATAAATTCGACGGGAAGGTTGCCGATACCGGCTAAAAGACCGAGCTTTTCCATTTTATCACCTTATGTAATAAAGTTTGCATTTACTTTTACATTATACAAAAAAACTGCGTATCTGTCAGTATCGGCAACCTTCCTTAGCAAAAAAAGACCGGCAAGACAATGCCTTGCCAGCCTTCTGCTCCGCTCATTTTGTGCCGCGGCAAATACCTCGTTCGGCATTGCGCAAAAAGCGCAGAAAATGCTCCACCTCTTCATAACTGTCCAGTTCCTGCTCCATCTCGGTGATAGCTTGCCCCAGATTCAACCCGGAACGATACAAAATGCGGAATGCTTTTTTCAATTCACGCCGCACCGTTTCGGATATGCCGGCGCGGGAAAGGCCGACGCTGTTCAAGCCGATGCAACGAGCCGGCTGCCCATCGGCAATGACAAAAGGAGGAATATCCTGAACGACTTTCGCCAAACCGCCGATCATGCAATTGCGGCCTACTTTGACAAACTGATGAACGCCTGCCATACCGCCGATTACGACACGATCTTCGACGATAACGTGTCCTGCCAGACCGGCGCAATTGCTCATGATGACATGATTGCCGACGTTACAGTTATGCGCAATATGCGTACATGCCTGAAAGAGACAGTCGCTGCCGATCCGCGTTTCTTCGCCTTCACCGGTCGCGCTGCTGACCGTCACAAACTCACGAAATACCGATCTGTCCCCGATGATGACAAAGCTTTTCTCGCCATGATATTTCAGATCCTGCGGCTCGGAGCCAATAGATGCCGACGGAAAAAAGCGGCACTCCTCACCAATCGTCGTCCAGCCGTCGATCGTCACATGGGCCATAATCTCCGTACCCCTGCCTATCTTCACATGAGGTCCGATAACGGCATAAGGTCCGATCTTGACGCCCGGACCGATTTCCGCCTGCGGATCGATAACAGCCGTCGGATGTATGCACTGCACCAGGCTTTCCTTTTCCTCGGTCATTAAAGTCACTCCTCGTTTACTTTTTGTTTCCATGGGAAAGAACAAAAATTTCCATTTCGTATATACTTATACTCCCTGCAAGCTGTTCATTTATACCTGCCAGGAGATCGCAAAATCAGATTATTATCCCATATATACGTCAAGATCAGCCGAATTTCACAAAAATACGGCTTAATACTTCTATTCTTCCGAATCCTGTCCAGGCATCAGCGCAAAAAGATATTCCCCTTCGGCACAAACCGTATCGCCGACCTTACCTATCGCTTTGACTTTTCCCATCATGCCCTTTATCTTAACAATATCGGCACGCATGACGACTTGGTCGCCAGGCCGCACGGGGTGACGGAAACGCAACTTGTCGATCCCCGTAAAGAAAGGGATGAGACCGCGGTTCTCTTCAGGATACAGCAAGGCTACGCCGCCGACCTGCGCCATGGCTTCGGCCAGAAGGACGCCGGGCATGACGGGCTTGCCGGGAAAGTGGCCTTGAAAGAAGAGCTCGTTAAAAGTCGCATTTTTGATGCCGACGGCATATTTCATCGGTTCCAATTCGACGATCCGATCGACTAAGAGCATGGGATAGCGATGCGGCAAAATTTCCATAATATCGGTTACTTCCAAAATCATTTCAATACCTCCTGATCAAGTTCTTCATCAATGGCCTGCGCCAGCAAATTATTCAATTTATGACTTGATTTGACGGCAATGACATGCCCTTTGAGCGGTCTGCCGAGCAACGCCAAATCGCCGATGACATCCAATACTTTATGTCGCACGAGTTCATCGCCGCTGCGCACGCGGGAGAGACATGTCGTCGCATCGTACACAACGACGTTCTCAATTGTGCCGCCTTTGCCGAGCCCCATTTTCCGGAGCATTTCCAATTCCTGCGTGAATGCGATCGTACGGGCAAAGGCGATTTCCCTGATATAGGATTCTTCCGTGACTTCTGCGTCAAAAAACTGGAGCCCCAGCAAGGGATGCGGATTGATAGATGTAAAGGTAATCCGAAATCCGTCATACGGAATAACGGCGACAAATTTGTCCTCTTCCTGGATGATATGCTGCTGCCGTACGACGGCGTACCGTTTTGGCTCCGTCAGGGAGGCAATGCCCGCCCGTCGAATGAGCTCAACGAAATCCCGGCTGCTGCCATCGCCGACCGGCGGCTCGGCGGAATCCATTTCCACGATGCAGTTATCAATTCCCAATCCCTGCAAGGCCGACAGGAGATGTTCCACTGTAAACACCTTCGCCGCTCCCCGTTCCAGGGTCGTCGCCCGCATCGTGTTCGTTACACAGGCAAGCCGTGCCGGTACAGACGGCTTGCCGGGCAGGTCGGTACGGACGAAACAAATGCCCGTATCCGCCGCCGCAGGACGCAGCACCATATGCACGTCCGCCGCCGCATGAAGACCGATGCCGTCATAAGCAACGGAATCAGCTAATGTCGTTTGGACTGAACCAGACATGTAAATCCCTCCTTTCCCCGTTTATGGAATAGATTTAGCTATACTTTTTAATTATACCTTATTTATCATTACCTTGACAAACGTTACTTTTGATTTGTCGCTTTTCGTTTCTCATCGGTACCGAGGCGAAAAAAGTAATACACATTTTCCGCTGCAAGCCGATTCATGCCGTCTACGGCAGCCAATTCTTCGAGCGAAGCGGCTTTCATTTCGTCAAGACTCCCAAAAGCCTGCCACAATGCCTTGCGCCGTTTCGGCCCTATGCCGGCGACGTGATCCAGGACGGAAACGAGATTCCGTTTGCCGCGCAGTTTGCGGTGATAGGTAATGGCGAAACGATGCGCTTCATCCCGGATAGCTTGAAGCAACTGCAATTCCGGTGTGTGGTGATCAAAGATAATCGCATCGGAACGGCCTTCAACAAAGACCTCTTCAATCCGCTTGGCCAAACTGATGACAGGCGCCGCCGCACCGGCGCCGCGGATGACCGGCAAGGCCGCATGCAGCTGTCCCTTGCCGCCGTCAATGACGATCAGATCCGGTTCGGGCCAATCCGTTTCGCTGTAACGCCGTGCCATGATCTCCGCCATAGCGGCGAAGTCGTCCGGTTTTCCCTGCACCGTTTTCAGCTTAAAACGGCGATATTCACTTTTGGCCGGCCTGCCGCCTTCAAAGACGACCATGGAAGCCACCGTCTCGCTGCCCTGAATATGCGAAATATCAAAACACTCCATCCGTTCCGGCAGTTGCGGCAGATCAAGAGCGCGAGCCAACGCTTCAACGGCGCCGCTCGTCTTATCGAGGTCGTGTTGCCACTGAAGCCGCCGCTGTTCCATCAGCACAGCGGCATTGTTCTCCGCCATTTCCAGTAATCTTCGCTTCATGCCCCGCTGCGGCACGACGAGTGTGACATGCTGCCCCTTTTGTCCGGTCAGCCGATGTTCGTAAGCCGCCTGTTCCCGGACGGCGGGAACGATGATTTCCTTCGGTACAAAAACGCCGGCAACATAGTACTGGTCCAAAATCGCTTCCGTCAATGCGGCGTCGGTTTCATCCAGGCTGTTTTCCAGACTGAACGTTTCCCGTCCCATGAGCTTGCCGCCACGTATCGTATAAATCTGCACACAAGTCTGTCCCGCCGAGCGGGCAAACCCGATAACATCCGTATCCCCGCCTTGCGTGACGATATCCTGCTGGGATTGAATAACCTTCAATGCCGTCGCCTGATCGCGATACATGGCGGCTTTCTCAAATTCCATTTTTTCGGCGGCCTCTTCCATTTGCCGCTGCAACTGCAGCAGCAGTTCCGTACTGCGTCCTTCCAACGCGTCCACAGCCCGCAGGGCAAGCTTGCGATAAGCTTCTTTGGAAATATACCCGACGCAAGGCGCATCGCAGTGCCCCAAATGATATTGCAAACACGGCCGCTGCACGCGCATGGAACGGCAGGTCCGGAGGCGAAGCGCCGCCTGCATCGCCTTCAAGACGCGATGGACGGCGCCGGCATCGGCGTAAGGTCCGAAATACCGAGCGCCGTCGCGCATGACGCGGCGCGTCATGAACATGCGGGGAAAATCTTCTTGCAGCGTCACCTTGATATATGGATAGGTCTTGTCGTCGCGCAGCATGATATTATAGCGGGGGTGGTGCTTTTTGATCAGCGTATTCTCGAGAATCAGCGCCTCCATCTCGTTCGCCACGACGATCGTTTCCAAATCGACGGCGTGGCTGAGCATGGCCGCAACCTTCACGGCCCTGTTGGTATCGTTGCGAACATAGCTCTTGACGCGGTTGCGCAAATTGATCGCTTTACCGACGTACAGGATACGTCCCCGTCCGTCTTTCCACAGGTAAACGCCGGGTTCGGTCGTCAAATTCCGTACCTTTTCCAGTACGCCTTCACTAAACGCCATGGCGCGCCTCTTCGGTCATCAACCGTCGCGTCCGCTCCAGGACGGGTTGCAGAAACTTTCCCGTATACGATGCCGCCGCCTGGCAGATCTGTTCAGGCGTACCGACGGCCACGACCGTACCGCCGCCGTCGCCGCCTTCAGGCCCCAAGTCGATAATATAATCGGCCGTTTTAATGACATCAAGGTTATGCTCAATAACGACGACCGTGTCGCCGCCGTCAACAAGCAGCCGGAGTACCGTCATCAGCCGGTGGATATCCGCCGCGTGCAGCCCCGTTGTCGGTTCGTCAAGAATATAGAGCGTCCGTCCCGTACTCCGTTTCGACAGCTCCGTCGCCAACTTGACACGCTGCGCCTCGCCGCCTGACAACGTCGTCGCAGGCTGACCTAACCGAATATAGCCGAGCCCCACTTCCTGCAAGGTCTGCAACTTGTTCAGGATACGTGGCAAATTGGCGAAAAACTCGCAAGCGTCATCAACGGTCATATTCAACACGTCGGCAATCGTTTTCCCCTTGTATTTCACTTCCAGCGTTTCCCTGTTGTAGCGCGCGCCGCGGCAAACTTCGCAAGGCACATAAACATCAGGCAAAAAATTCATTTCTATGCGAATAATGCCGTCGCCGTGACAGGCTTCACAGCGGCCGCCTTTGATATTAAAACTGAAACGGCCGGCCTTGTATCCCCTGATCTTGGCTTCTGCCGTCTGACTGTAAAGTTGGCGAATAAAATCGAAGACACCCGTATACGTGGCCGGATTCGACCGAGGCGTCCTGCCGATCGGCGACTGATCGATATTAATGAGTTTGTCAATATGTTCCGTTCCCTGCAAGGATTTGAACTTGCCGGGACGGTGAGGCGTCCCGTAGACGGCCTCCGCCATGCCCTTGTACAGGATTTCATTGACAAGGGTCGATTTCCCCGAACCGGAAACGCCCGTAACGACAGTCAGCGTACCGAGAGGAAAAGAAACGTCAATATTTTTCAGGTTATGCTCTGCGGCGCCGATAATATCGATTGTCATCCCGTTGCCGGGACAACGCCGCTGCGGCAGCGGCACATATTTCGCGCCGGAAAGATACTGGCCTGTCAGGGACTCCCGGCAGGCCATGATGTCGTCAGCCGTACCTTGAGCAACGATCTGACCGCCATGTTCACCGGCTGCGGGACCGATATCCAAAATATAGTCGGCAGCGCGCATCGTATCTTCATCATGTTCGACGACAATCAGCGTATTGCCGATATCGCGCAGATGCCGCAAGGCCTGAAGCAGTTTTTCATTATCCCGCTGGTGCAGACCGATTGACGGTTCATCGAGAATGTACAGAACGCCGACGAGACCTGAACCGATTTGTGTGGCCAGCCGTATACGCTGCGCTTCCCCGCCGGACAAGGTACCTGCCGTCCGGGACAGCGTCAAGTACTCCAAACCGACAGTTTGCAGAAATTGCAGACGCCCCCTGATCTCCTTTAAAACCTGCTTGGCAATGAGTTGTTGTCTTTCCGTCAGCTGTACCGTCTCAAAAAATGCGATCATTTCACGGACAGTCATGTCCGTCAGTTGCTGAATATTGATACCGCCGATCTTGATAGCCAGCGCTTCCGGTTTAAGCCGGGCGCCGTGGCAGACCGAACAGGGCTTCACCGTCATGAACTGCTCGAATTGATCACGCATCATATCGGAGGACGCCTCCCGGTAACGCCGTCTGATCATCGGCATGACACCTTCAAAGGGCGTCGTAAATGTTTTCACTTCACCGCGCATGTTTTCATATTCAAATACGCAGGGATCGTCAGAACCCCAAAGGACCTTTTCCTGCAACGCACCGGGTAAATCGGAAAAGGAATTGTCCAGACCGAATCCCTGCGGCTTCAGCAGGCCGCCGAGCTGCCTCATGAACCAGGCGTTGGGGTTACTGCTCAACGCCGCCACGGCCCCCTCTGCAAAAGTCTTGTTCCGGTCAGGAATGACAAGGGATTCGTCGATTTCTCTCGTGCTGCCGATGCCGGAACAGGCGGGGCAGGCGCCGAAGGGACTGTTGAAAGAAAAAAGGTGCGGCTCGATTTCGGGCAGGCTGATATGGCAGTCAGGGCAGGCAAAATGCTGACTGTACGTCAGTACCTCCTGCGTTTCCAACCGATAGACGCGCACAATACCGTCGCCCAACCTGGCCGCCGTCTCCAGAGAGTCCGTAAGGCGCGATACGATTTGTTCTTTGACGACCAGACGGTCCACGACGACTTCTATCGTATGCTTCTTGTTCTTTTCCATCGGAATGTCGTCGGAAAGCAGATACATGGCGCCGTCAACGCGGACACGGACATAGCCGTCTTTGACCAGCCGGGACAGCACCTTCTGGTGCGTCCCCTTGCGGCCATCTACAACGGGCGCCATAATCATGACCTTCTCTCCGTCGCCGAGCGCCAGGACGGCATCGGCCATCTGCTCAATCGACTGCTGCCGGATCGGCTTGCCGCAGTGCGGACAAAAGGCTTCACCGGCACGGGCGTAAAGAAGCCGCAAGTAGTCGTAAATCTCCGTCACCGTGCCGACTGTCGAACGGGGATTGCGACTCGTCGTCTTCTGGTCAATGGAAATCGCCGGCGACAACCCTTCAATATAATCGACGTCAGGTTTATCCATTTGCCCCAAAAACTGCCTGGCATAGGCGGAAAGGGATTCGACGTAGCGTCGCTGCCCTTCGGCGTAAATCGTATCGAAAGCCAGCGACGATTTTCCCGATCCCGACAATCCCGTAAAAACGACAAAACTATCGCGCGGCAATTTGACATCTATGTTTTTTAAATTATGCTGTCTGGCGCCTTTTATCTCAATATATTTATCAGTTGGCATCACTGTTGTCTACTCCCTTTTCCGCCTTTATCGGCAGTCGTCTTCAGGCGCCTGCGGTCGGGACGGCGTACTTTACGGACAAACTTCGCCTGCGGCATATCTTCACCTTGCAATTCCTTCGGCAGCGTATCGTCACAAGCCAGCGCCGAAAGCTGTTGTCGCAGTTCTCCCAAGCGGTCGCGCAGCTGCGCGGCCTTTTCAAATTCCAGAGTTTTCGAAGCCTGCTTCATCTGTTCCGTCAAGGTATGGATAACTTTATGGAGCGCCTCTTTCGTCAATCCCTCGCCTTCCCCTTCATAGGCGCTTCTGTCTTCCGCTACCTTTGTCAGTTCGATCAGATCAACGACGTCTTTGCGAATAGACTGCGGCGTAATGCCGTGCGCTTCGTTATACGCCGCCTGCACTTCACGCCGCCGCTGCGTCTCTTCCATGGCACGCGCCATCGATCCCGTAACGACGTCGGCGTACATAATAACCTGACCGTTGGCATTACGCGCGGCGCGCCCCATCGTCTGAATCAGCGACGTGTCGGAACGCAAAAAACCTTCTTTATCGGCATCGAGAATGGCGACGAGAGAAACTTCCGGCATATCGAGCCCTTCACGCAGTAAATTGATGCCGACGAGAACATCGAAAACACCGGCGCGCAGATCGCGGATGATCTCGGCCCGTTCAATCGTCGCAATATCGGAATGAAGATAGCGGACGAGAATTCCCATTTCCTTTAAATAATCGGTCAAATCTTCTGCCATCTTTTTGGTCAGCGTCGTTACCAGGACCCGTTCATGGCGTTCCATCCGCCGGCGTATCTCGCCGAGTAAATCATCCATCTGGCCGGCAATCGGTCGCACTTCCACCAAGGGATCCAACAGCCCCGTAGGTCGGATAATCTGCTGCGCCAAATTCGTCTGCACGTCCATTTCGTAGTCGCCGGGCGTGGCGCTGACATAGATAATCTGATTGATCCGTTCGACAAATTCATCGAAATTCAGCGGCCTGTTATCGAGAGCCGACGGCAGGCGAAATCCGTATTCAATCAACGACGTCTTGCGGGAACGGTCACCGGCGTACATAGCCCGCAACTGCGGCAGCGTCACATGCGATTCGTCAATCATGATCAGGAAATCGTCGGGAAAGTAATCGAGCAACGTATAAGGCGCTTCTCCGGCCTGACGGCCCGACAAATGGCGTGAATAATTTTCGATTCCCGAACAATATCCCATTTCTTCCATCATTTCCATATCGTACCGCGTCCGCTGTTCCAGCCGCTGCGCTTCCAGCAGACGGCCGGCCTCTTTCAGCAGTTTCAGCTGCTCTTCCAATTCACGGCTGATCGTGCCGATGGCCCTCTCCATCTTTTCCTTTGTCGTCACATAATGACTGGCCGGATAAATGGCGACGTGCTTGCGTTCCGCCAACACCTCTCCGGTCAGCACGTCGACTTCCGTCAGCCTGTCGATTTCATCGCCGAACATTTCGACGCGAATGACGGAACTGTCAAACGCGGCCGGAAAAATCTCGATCGTGTCGCCGTGAACGCGAAACGTGCCGCGGCGCAGTTCCATGTCATTCCGCGTGTATTGAATATCGACGAGCTTACGAAGAATCTCTGCTTGTCCCTTTTCCTGTCCCAGGCGAAGCGACACGACGAGATCACTGTAATCTTCCGGGTCACCTAAGCCATAGATGCAGGAAACGGAAGCGACGATAATGACGTCGCGCCGTTCAAAGAGGCTCATTGTTGCCGAATGGCGCAGCTTATCAATCTCATCATTAATGGACGCATCTTTTTCAATATAGGTATCCGTCGTGGCAATATACGCCTCCGGCTGATAGTAGTCATAATAGCTGACAAAATATCCGACCTCGTTGTCGGGAAAGAAAGCTTTGAATTCACTGCAAAGCTGCGCCGCCAGCGTTTTGTTATGCGCAATGACCAGCGTCGGCTTCTGAACAGCTTCAATAACCTTGGCCATCGTAAACGTCTTCCCCGTACCTGTAGCGCCGAGCAAGACCTGCGCCCATTGCCCGGTTGCCACGCCCCGGGCCAGCGACCGGACGGCTTCCGGCTGGTCTCCCATCGCCTCATACGGCGCGACGACGCGAAAACGGCGGCTGTCGTCGTAATCTTTATTATGCCCTGCTACATCCATTTTTACCCCTGCTATAAAAAATAATAATTATCAATGAAATGTACCTGTATCATACCATAAGAGCGAACATATGTACACCTCCTCCTTTTCGGCGTATGCGCGAATCTGTCCGGCTGCGGAAAGATAGTTTAAAGTTTATTTAACTTTTCGTACACCTTTCTTTAATGAGGCCAGGTATGCTCATTACATCACGCAGTGAAAGAAGGTTTCCCATGAAGCGTTTACGACAAGAACATCCTTATCTCGTTTTGCTCTTTTTCGCTCTTTTTTTGTATCTGCTGGGCAACAATCTGCTAGCTGTCACCGACACGTCAGAATCGAATTACGCCTTAACGGCAAAAGAAATGGTCCAGTCAGGCGATTGGATTTCTCCACAAATTTTTGGTCGTTACTGGTATGATAAACCGATTTTTTACTACTGGGAGTTGGCATTGTCCTTCAAGCTCTTCGGCTTCAATGAATTCGCCGCCCGTTTTCCTTCAGCCGTCATGGGAACGCTTTCCCTTCTGTTCACATATTGGTTCGCCAATCGCGCCTACGACGCAAAGACCGCTTGGCGGGCCGCCGTTATCTTGGGCACGAGTACGGAATTTTTTCTGCTTTCCAAAGCCGTCATTACAGACGCCTCTCTTTTCCTCTTCACGAGTGCCGCCATCGCCTTTTTTTACTTGGGCTATAAGGAAAACTCCCGTTACTACTACGGCTGTTATCTGTTCGCCGCCTTGGCGACCTTGACCAAGGGCCCGATCGGCCTTTTTCTGCCCGGCTTCGCCGCCTTGGTCTTCCTCTTTCTCAAAAAGGACCTGCACGAATTCATGCGCCTTCATTTCTTTTCGGGCATGATGCTCTTTTTCAGCCTCACCGGTCTCTGGTACGGCACGATGTATTGCCTGCACGGCGCCGATTTTCTGATAAACTTCCTGGGTGTGCACAACGTCCTCAGGGCGACCGTCTCGGAGCATCCCGGACAAAATAAGTGGTACTTTTACCTGATCGTTTATGCCGTCGGGTTTTTGCCGTGGAGCTTTATTCTGCCCGTTTCGTTATATAAAAAATGGAAACGCCATGACCTGCAGTTCCGGAAAGCCGCCGATATTACCCGACTGCTCCTAATCTATATGGCAGTCATATTGATCTTTTTCGAATTAGTCGCCACCAAATATTCTACGTATACTTTTCCGGCCCTGTTCTCCTTCGCCATCTTGTCCGCCGTCCTCTGGAAAGATGCCGCCGTGCCGGTCAAGGCGGTCGGCGCCTCCTGCTTTGCAATCTACATCGCCTTGACCTTACTGTTCGCTCCGACGATCATGCTGCGCCAATCGGGCAAAGAAATCGGCGCGCAACTGCGCGTCATGGACACAACGGCCGGGCCGATCTGCTTTGACGGCTTTTATCGGACATCAGCCGTCTTTTACAGCGACAAAAAAATTTATGCAACGGCACCGGCCGCGGACCTCGAAAAGCTGAAACCACACGGGCTGAGTTGGAATGCAAAAAACGTCATGCCCATGATAGCTATTGAAGGAGCAACGACAACGCCGGGCAGCACCCTTGTCAGAGAGGCGCAAAAGCCGATAACACCGGCCTTATTCCTGCAACAATGGGGAATAACGACGGCAGGACCGGGCGACACGTCCGAGGAAACAGTAAATAAGTATACGATTTTACAAAAGAAATAGAACTGTCATACTACTACATTCAACTGTTTGCCAAAAATCCCCGACAGAAATACTGCTACCGTATTTCTGTCGGGGATTTTTCTATGTTATAGAAAAGAGGGTGCGCGTTTATTATTTAGCCATCATGGCCGCCACCTTGTTGGCGAAGGCAACGGGATCATCGGGCATGATCCCTTCCAGGAGCAGGGCCTGATCGTAAAGGAGACCACAGTAATCGCGGAAACCGTCGGTATCTTTACCGCCTTCATGCAAATGCTGCAAGCGGCTGAAAAGATCATGGTGCGGATTGATTTCTAAAATCCGCCGTGCCTTAAGCATCGGATTATCGGCAGCGGCAAAAGCCTGCTCCATTGCGATGGAGGGACCTGCCGCATCAGCTACAAGGCAAACGGCGCCGGTCTTCAGGCGGTTCGAGAGACGGACGTCGACGACCTTGCCGTCCAAAACCGACTTCATATCGCTGAGAAGAGCTTCATTCGACTTGGCCATATCTTCATTTTTCTTCTTTTCCGCCTTGAACGCCTCGTCTTCCAAATCCAGATCGCCGCGGCTGATAGAATGAAATTTCTTTCCTGCATATTCGCCAACGGCTTCAACGGCAAATTCGTCGACAGGGTCAAGCATGTACAACACTTCCAGATCCCGTTCGCGAAGCAATTCCATTTGCGGCAACCCGTCGATGGCCGCCTTATCCTTGCCTGTCGCATAATAGATCTTTTCCTGACCGTCTTTCATGCGCGCCGTATATTCCTTTAAGGAGCAAAGCTTGCCGTCTTTAGACGACATGAACAGAAGCAGATCCTTTAACTTATCCACCTTGTTCTCGCCGCTCATCATGCCGCTGTAAATACCTATTTTCAACGATTTTCCGTATTCGGCCCAGAACTTTTCATAGCTTTCGCGTTCCTTATCCATTTTTCTCGTCAACGTCTTGAGAATATTCTTTTCCAGATTTCTGCCGATAAGTTTTAATTCGCGGCTCTGCTGCAATAATTCACGGGAAATATTCAAAGACAGATCCGGCGAATCGACGAGCCCCTTTACAAACCGGAGATAGTCTGGCAACAGGTCCTTACATTTGTCCATAATGAATACGTGTCGGGAATACAGCTGGATGCCCGGTTCATAATCACTGTAATACAGATTGAACGGAGCACTGCCGGGAATGAAGAGAAGCGACGTATATTCGACGGCGCCTTCCGCCTTCGTATGGAAAATCTCCATCGGTTCATCCCATTCGTAGAATTGGTGTTGGAAAAAGTCCTTATACTCTTCCGGCTTGATGTCCGATTTGCTGCGGGTCCACAAAGGCTGCATCGAATTCAATGTCCGCAACTCGTTTCGTTTTTCCGCCGCAGCCCCTTCCACCGGTTTGCCTTCGGCATCTTTCGGAACTTCTTCAATGACGAAATTCATCGTAATCGGATAACGGATGTAATCCGAATACTTTTTGACCAGACGCTGCAACGTATACGTATCCGTATAGTTTTCATCGCTGCCGGCAGCGCAAAAAGCATCCTGCAAGGTCACGATGATTTCGGTGCCGTGTTTTTCTTTTTCGCATTCTTCCAACGTATAGGCGCCGTCACCGCTCGATTCCCAACGGTACGCCTGCGATTGGCCGGCTTTCCGCGTAACGACGGCAACGGACCGGGCCACCATAAAGGCCGAGTAGAAGCCGACGCCGAATTGGCCGATCAGCTCCTTATCGGAAACATGTTCATCCTTGTCCTTAGCCTGGCGCAGCTGTTCCAGAAAGGCCTTCGTCCCCGATTGCGCGATCGTACCTAAATTGGCAATCAATTCTTCACGGTCCATACCGATCCCGTTGTCGGACAAGGTCAACGTCTTCTGCTCCGCATCAGGTGTCAAATGAATGACGAAATCCGTATCGCCTTCCAGCAGTTCGCCGTTCGTCAGTGATTGATAATGCAGCTTATCAATCGCATCGGAAGCATTGGAAATCAATTCCCGCAGAAAAATCTCGTGATTCGTATAAATGGAATGGATCATAAGATCCAACAGTTGTTTCGTTTCCGCTTGAAACTCATACGTTTCTTTTGCCATAATACCAGCTCCTTTTCTTGAATTAGCACTCTATACCGCAGAGTGCCAACATCTACGTATCTATCATACAATAAAAAGACAAATAGTCAAGGCCAAAAACGCAATGCGTCATCAACCATCTGGAAAGAAACGAAAAAAAACGCTCTGCCTTTGACGGGCAGAGCGTTCAACAGTTGCACTCAATACAAACCGATGCTGGCTGCATAAGCGATCAAGACGGCCAGCGGCCCCGTAATGACGCGGGAATACAAAACGGCAGGCACGCCCAGCTCGATCGTTTCCGGCTCAGCCTCCCCCAAGCTGAGACCGACCGGCACGAAATCGGCGCCGACCTGCGCGTTGATCGCAAACAACGCCGGCAGCGCATATTGTGGCGGAATATGCCCCAAGCCGATCTCCGCCCCCAAAAGCGTGCCGACTACTTGGGCGATAACGGCACCCGGTCCGAGAATAGGCGAAACGAACGGAATCGCGCAGATAAACGAAATGACAAGCATTCCCGGCAGCGTACCGGCTACAGGCGAGATGGTATTGGCAATGATGCCGCCGATGCCGGAAGCGCTGATAATGCCCAAAATCATGCTGACAAAAGCCATGAACGGCAAGATGCTTTTGATGGTAATGTCAATGCTTTCCCTGCCGGCGGCATAAAAGATATTGACGATTCGGCCAATCGAAATGCCGATGCGCGTAACGATATTGCGCTTCTGCGCCGTTTGAGCGGCGCCAATCGCTTCGCCGCTTATCGCCCGCCCCTCCCGAGCACGGATAGGCGCCGCCTGCGCCGCATCGGCCTGACGGGAAATACAGTCTGAAGTCACGCCCGATACATACAGATCTGCCGTAATAAAACGTGCCAACGGCCCGATCTTTCCTACCGGAACCGTATTGATCGTAAGGATATTTTTTTTCGGGTACACGCCGCAGCGGGCTGTGCCGCCGCAATCGATGACGACGGCTAAAATTTCTCCGTCAGGAACGCCTGTCGTAAATCCGTCAACAGCTTCACATCCGGTCAATTCGGCCAGCTCCGCGGCCAACGGGTGAATACCGCCGCCGGTGATGCTGACAATCTTATGCTTGTGTTCCGTCGGCGTGATGGTCAGCGGTCCGCCCCAACCGCCTGCGCCGTTTCTGACAACTGCTGTACAATACATTACGTTCCTCCTATACCTTGCGGCCGGTTTTACGGCACATATACGCATAAATCTGCTCCGTAACGATACCGCGCAGCAAAATGACGACGATACCGACTAAAAAATACCGAACAGCCAGTTCACCGAGTTGGAACCCCAAGGTTTGGATCCCTGCGGCAATCCCCATATAGACGAAGAGTTCACTGCCGTTGGCATGAGGAAAGATCCCCGTCACAGGATGAACGAAGCTGACTGCCGCGTCATAAAAAGCCGGTTTATATTTTTCCTCCACAAATCGCCCGAAAGAAAAGCACATAGGGCTGCCCAGAAAAATAATCGACAACACGGGAACGACAGTGTATCTCGTGATCCGGTACCGCGTCGCTCTTTGGGCGAACGAAAAAAAACGGTCTTCGCCAATCAGTTTGATAACGGAATTGACTGCCGTCATTAAAACGATAATCAGCGGAATAATGGCCGTGACAAAGCCGGTAAACGTAACTGCGCCGGCTTTGAATAAGTCCATGAAGCCATTGGCACAGGAAGCAATAATTTCCATTGTAGTCCACCTTCACTCTCTTCTCGTTATGAGTATCATCCTTCGCCCCTTACTGTCCGCCTGTCTCCAGTCTACTGACCAAGGCCTGCACCGCTTGCAGGTGTCCGGCGTAAAGGTGACGCGCTCTTCGACCTGCCGCCGAATAACGTCGTTCCATTTCATAAATTGATTTGCCTGAAATATCGGGGATCTCCTGGAAACGGCTGAAAACGGTCATACCGCTCATCATTTCTCCGCCCGTAATGGCGCCACGGCCGTCGCAGGCTATGATTACGATTTGACCGGGCCCGAAGCGGGAACGTTTACCGCCAATTCCGATATGCCCCTTTTTATGAAGGCGATGAATTGCCCTTCGATACGCTTTTATCTGAAAATGAGTTCCGATCACCTGCATGATCATCAAGGCAAAAAGAATAATAAAAAATAATTCCAGCGACATGATACCGTCCTTTCCAGCAAAAAAATAAAACCTGAAAATACAAGTAATGTATTTTCAGGTTCAATTAACGTCAGAGACGATAACATATGGAAACAGTCTGCATCCATATTCCTGTCATTACCCTGACATAGCGTACCACGATATCATTATTTTTTCAATATTTTTATATAGAACAAACGTAAATATTGATATTTTAGCATCAACAATCGATGATTAATAACTCTATGGAATTAATCGTTATTCCTGCAAGACCTCCGTATCCAGACCGGCCAAACCGGTGAGCAGAGGCCTCAGCTGGCGGCGTATTAATGCACAGTCGCCGCGTTCTTTACTTTCCACATTCAAAGGCATATTGGGATCGTGCAGAGACATGCGCAGCAACGCCCAGCCCTTGGGAAAAACGAGGCGCACGCCTTCATAAGACGGTTCGGCCAACGTAATACCTGCAGCTGTCGCTCTGGCGGCAAAAATCCGCAAGACTTCCTGTCCGTAAGCCTGCACCCCTTCCCTTGTCGTAATCCGTAATCTGTATTCGGCAGACTCTGCCGGCTCCTTTAGCGCCGCAATGATTTCATCCAGAGAACTCCCGGCACGTTTGGCCTGCGTCGCCGCCACCAAGAGTTTGACGGCCAAATAAGCGCCGTCGTCGAGATAATAGTTTTCACGCAATGCGCCATGGCCAGAAGTTTCAATCGCCAGCGGCGAGACGATCCCCTGCCCGTTCAACCGCCGGCATTCATTGATCACATTCTTATAACCGCGCATATACCGATGGTGCTTCAACCCCAAATGAGTTTCCAGGAACACAGTCAACTCATCGGACGTAACGGAATCGGTAACGATCGTACTGCCCGGATAAAGAGGCGCTAAAATGGCCGCCATCATGGCAATCAACGCATTGCGGTTTATTTCTCTGCCGTCCGACAGGACAGCGCTCATGCGGTCGACGTCCGTATCAAAAATAAGGCCCAAATCGCCTTGCGCCTCACGAACGGCACGACTGACGGATGCCATGGCCTCCTTATTTTCAGGATTGGGAACATGATTGGGAAAAGTTCCGTCCGGATCAAGAAACTGACTGCCGGCAATATCGGCGCCGAGAGGAGCCAAAACAGCTGTCGCAAAAAAGCCGCCGGCGCCATTACCAGCATCGACAACGACGTGCATGCCGGCAAGCGGTTCCGCCGCTTCATCGAGACCAAGTGCGCCGCTGATCAGCCGGCGCAGGTGCGCGGCATATAGATCGAGAATCGCCAACTGCGGCACAGACGACGTATCTGCAACGCCTGCCGACAAGTCCGAAGCCCGGCGCAGAACTTCTGTAATCTCGTCTTTTTCCAGGCCGCCGTCAGCGGTAAAAAATTTCAGCCCGTTACGGTTAAAGGGCAAATGACTTGCCGTAATCATAACGGCACCATCCATTGCCGTCTCAGCAAACACGATGGACATGAACATGGCCGGCGTCGACGCCAAGCCGCAATCAAAAGGCTGTACACCCTGTGCCGCCAGCCCGCTCAAAACGCCGTGTTTCATCGTTGCCGCCGAAACGCGCGAGTCATGACCGACGGCGATCTTTAACGCACTGCCGGCTTTACCCGTTTTTGCTGCCAAAAAAGCTGCAAAACCGGCGGCTATCCGGTTGACTGCATCAGCCGTCAAATTTACGTCTTCGCCGGTAACGCCGGCGACGGCAATGCCGCGCACATCACTACCGTTCTGTAAACTCATCAGATCAACTTTTTTTTCCATTTTCCGCCTCCTAACACCGGTTCAAGTTGCTTTTAGTATACCTTACTTCCACTGGACACCAAAGACCTCTGCCGCAAAGCGGCAGAGGTCTTCCCCAATTTTCCCGGACAATTATAAACTTTTTATGGCTTTGACGATCTCATCGGCCGTAAGACTGTATTTTTCCAACAAGTCCTTCGGCGAACCGGATTCACCGAACGTATCTTGAATACCCACGAAAGCCTGTTTTGTCGGCGCGTATCTGGCCAGTACTTCGGCGACGGCAGAACCGAGGCCGCCGATAACGCTGTGTTCTTCAGCAGTAACCACTTTCCCCGTTTTCCGCGCCGAGGCGATAACTAATTCGGCGTCGATCGGCTTGATCGTATGAATATTGACGACACGAATCTGCATTCCTTCGGCAGCCAATGCATCTGCCGCCGCTAAAGCCTTACCGACCATGATGCCCGTAGCGAAAACGACGGCGTCGTCACCGTCACGCAGGATCTCCCCTTTACCCCAGCGGAAGGTATAGTCGGCGCCATGAATATCTTCCACTTCCGCTCTGCCGAGACGGACGTAAACAGGGCCGTCATACGCGACAATCGCTTTAACGGCTTCTTCCGCTTCTTTGGCATCGGCAGGATTGATGACAGTCATATTCGGCAAGCTGCGCATCAGAGAAATATCTTCCACCGCCTGATGCGTCCCGCCGTCTTCGCCGACAGTAAGTCCCGCATGGGTAGCGCAGATCTTGACGTTGAGCTTCGGATAGCAGATGGAATTGCGAATCTGCTCAAATGCACGCCCTGCCGCGAAGATGGCAAACGTGCTGGCCACCGGAATCTTGCCTGCAGCGGCCAGTCCGGCAGCCGTCCCCATCATATCCTGTTCGGAAATTCCCATATCGAAATACCGTTCCGGCGCGACTTCCTTAAAGCTGATCGATCTCGTTGCATTGCCGAGATCGGCATCCAGGACGACAACGTCCGGATTTTTATAGAGTTCCGTTTTCAGCATCTTGCCATATGCCGCACGTGTAGCTGTCCCCATTATGCTTCGCCTCCCAATTCCTTAACCGCCTGCGCACATTGTTCCCCGTTCGGAGCTTTACCGTGCCAGCCTACTTCATTTTCCATGAACGACACGCCTTTGCCCTTCACCGTTTCGGCAACAATGGCTGTCGGGCGACCTTTCGTATTTTTTGCCAAGGCGAGAGCGCTACGAATAGCGTCAAAATCATGACCGGAAATTTCCAGCACATGCCAACCGAAGGCGCGGAATTTTTCAGCTATCGGCATGACCGACATGACGTCTTCATTAGCGCCGTCGATCTGCAGCTTGTTGTGGTCAATGAAAACGGTAAGGTTATCCAGCTGATAATGAGCCGACGACATGGCCGCTTCCCAGATCTGCCCTTCCTGGATCTCACCGTCACCGCAGATAGCATAAACGCGCCAGTCCGCTTTATCCAATTTCGCAGCCAGTGCCATGCCGTTGGCCGCGGACAACCCTTGGCCGAGAGAACCTGTCGACATATCGACGCCGGGCGTATGCTTCATATCGGGGTGCCCTTGAAGCATGGCGTTACACTTGCGGAGCTTCCATAATTCGTCTTCCGGGAAAAAGCCTCGTTCAACCAAAGTCGCATAGAGACCGGGAGCGCTATGCCCTTTGGAAAGGACAAAACGATCGCGATCAGCCATTTTCGGATTTTTCGGATCGATATGCATCGTTTCAAAATATAATACTTGCAGTATATCGACGATGGAAAGGGATCCGCCGGGATGCCCTGATTTTGCTTCGGTCAGCATCTTGACAACGTTTGTGCGTACGTGTGCGGCATGCTGCGCCAGTTGTTCATTGATCATTGTAGTCTCTCCCTCTTTTATGTAAAATGGCTATACCTTGCCTCTGTATAGCAGTCCATCTACAGGATAATACAAATTCGGCAACGAGTAAAGCGCTTCTACCATCCTACCTTACTCCTGCCGTAAAAGCGTCCCCTTGCCGTAAAAACGATCTTGAGCCAGGCGCGTTTGATAAAGCTGCGTTGTCCTGTCAAGCCGAACCATATCCATGGTCAGCAGCGTCCCCTTTTTGACCGGTCGCGTAACGACTGCGTTCTTGTTGACCAGGCCGTAAAGGACATAGCCGCTGCGGTACGTTTCCGCCGCCGTCGCGATCGACCCGTACGTTGTCCAGCCGCCGATGCCGTCAAGATGTTCGCCGACACGCAGATCTTTCTTGGCCACAGTAACGACTTCACTGACGGGCCCGTCCATCGGAACGAGTGTCGCTTCGCCGTCAATAACCGCCTTAGCCACGGTCAGGGGCGTTTCCAAATTGCAGAGATGATACGGCCGATAAAAGGTCCAGAGCGGACCGGGACCTACTTTCAAATAATCCAGTTCAAAGGCGATCTCTTGATTTGCCGTTGACACCGTTACAAAAACGCCCGGCGCGATACCGTTGACATATTCGACGACACCGTGGCGGTTTAAAATACCGCCGTCTTTTTTCAGCCTGAAGAGCCGATTCAAATCGGCGCAGCAATTCGCAGCCGACGCCTGCGGTCCGTGACCGCCGATAACATCGGGCACCAGCCCTGTCGCATTGGACATGGCCGTCATTTCCACCATCGTCTTCGTCCCGTCCTTGAAAGAACAGAGCATACGGGGACTCATTTTGCGCTGCGTCGCCTCCGCACGAACCGTGTCGGGATTGCATTCATAATCAATCACATTGTTTTTGCCCTTGCCTATGACCTTGACTTCCATCCCCATCGCGCGGGCAAAACTGTATAATTCCATGACCGCTCCCGGCTCATCGCCGGCGGACCCGGTGTAAATAACACCGTTGCAATCACCGAGGCGTTTCAAATACGGGCCGACAACAACGTCCGTTTCAACATCCATCATAACGACATGTTTGCCGTTGTTCATGGAATCAACGGCGATCTTTACACCCGCTTCAGGTACACCGGTAACATCGACGACGCAGTCGATGCCGTCAGCTTGAGAAACAATTTCGCTGTCTTCAACGGCAACATAACGACCTTGTTCCAAGTAGCGGTTGGCTTCCGCTACGGTGCCGGCAACGGCAATATCGCCGTCATCAATGCCGGCAAGATGAAAGGCGCCGATGATTTTCTCCAAGCTGTGATCGGCGACCAGCGACGGTCTGATCCCTTTCATCAAGGTCATCTGCGAAACCATGCCGCGCCCCATCTGACCGGCGCCGACAATGCCGGTCCTGATAATTTGACCGCTCTCTTCCCGGCGCAGCAGTTTTATATCCATATTCAGCACAATAAATACGTTCTCCTTCCCGATTCTGCAAATCTTCTCCGTAAATCGCCAAGCGGCGACAGGTCAATAAAATTCGATCGTTTTTCCCGCCGCCAAATCGGCTCGGAGCAATCGTTCATCGCCTTCCAACATAATACAGCCCGGCCGCTCCGGCACCTTGCCGCCTTTAAAGCAGAGCGTACAATGCCCCAACTCCTGCAGCGTATGCATGGCCTCACTGCCGACGGCCGTAACGGAGAAGGCTTTATCACCGATAACGGCCGTATCGCCGACAGCAATGGGAGCGAAAAGTCCGGCCGGCCGGTGCAAAACGGAGATCTCCGCCAATTCAGTCGGAGCCGAAGCGCCGAAAAGAATCAGCGAACGCGTGTCCTGATCGGTGAAGAGATCCCAGGCTTCCGTGCCGATAGTCGTGATTTCAGTATAATATTTCATATAAAAATCCTTTCTTGTCATGCTTCGCGACGACAGTTCGCCGCCGCCTGTAAAATCGCTTCAGCGCAAGCCGCGTCGGTAATCAACGTGTTAACATACCCGCCGCGAACAGCCCCGAGAACGGCGCCGGCTTTCTGCGTGCCGGCCACGATCCCGATGCGGCGCGGCACTTTTTTCAACGCCGCCAGTTCCATTCCCGCCACCCGTTCATTATACGGCCGAAAAGCCGCCGTGCCGCCGACAGCGTCATAGTACTGCAAGCAAATATCACCGACGGCACCTTGCGCCGAAAACGCTTCCAACATATCCTGCGCGACATAGTCCATGTAAAAGACGGTGGAATAGGTGCTGCTCGGCACACCGATCCCGACGAGGACAACATCCAGACGATCAAAAACGGCAAAGATGCTGCGTATCGATTGTTCCCGTTTAAATCCTTCCAGAACCGTTTTGTCGGAAAAGAGGGCCGGCGAAAAAAACTGTAAACACGAAGCACCGTACAATTCGGCGAATTTAGTGACCAGATAATTGGAATGCATTTCCAGCTGGTTTTCGCCGACGCCGCCGATGATCGGCACAAAGGTACAATGAATGGGATTGCCGCCGTTATACGGCGACGTTACGACATTCTGCAGCGACCTCCCCATCGTCACACCGATGTACTGCCCGTCTTCCAAAATGCGATTCAAATAGGTGAGAACAGCGCTTCCTACGGCGCGGCTGATATGATCGCCGGCCGCTTCCAGACGGCTGTTGCCGACGACAATGGCTTCTTGCAGGCAGAATGTTTTCTCCAACTGTCGCTCAAGATCACCGTATTCCACAGCAGCGGGGTTGATAACTTCGATCTTGACGATTCCCCGCTCTCGGCCAAGCTTCAGCATCCGCGATACCGTAGGCCGGGAGACGCCCAGTAAGCGACAAATTTCCTGCTGCCCCAGGCGATCTTCATAATACAGGGTGCAGCACTTAAAGATCAACCTCGCATCATCGACTATTCGTTTCATATGTTGTTCCCTCTCTCCGCATAACCTTCTGCTTTTCATTATACGCCAAAGGGCCCCTGTAAATCCATATGGAGTTAGCGACGACTTTCTTTACGGCCGTATCGTTTCATGCTAGACTTAACAATAACTAACCAAAAAGGAGCAAATCATGACCGCTTATCAAATTATCGCTTGCGACATGGATGAAACCTTGTTGTCCAGCGACGCCACCATTTGCCGGCGCAACATCGAAGCCATTGCCGCAGCCCGCCGTGCCGGCGTCAAATTCGTTCCGGCCACAGGACGGGGCTATGCATCGTTAGAAGGCGTCCTGAAAAGCACGGGACTTTGGCAGCAGGAAAAAGAATATGTCATTTCGTTCAACGGCGGCTGCATTACGGAAAACAAAAGCAACAGGCGTCTATATTGGAATCCTCTGCCGTTTACAACGGCGGCGGCTCTCTATGAAAAAGGGATAGCATACGGTCTTTGCCTGCATGCGTATACGGCGGATACTGTCTATATCTATCGGCCCAGTGCCGCTGAAATCCACTTTTTAAACGGCCGCATGGCCTTTACGGAAACAACGGAAAGAAGCCTGGATTTTCTGGCCGGACAGGATATTGTAAAATTGATTTACATGCATCCCGACATGACTTACTTGCAAAACCTGCAAAAAGAACTGCAACCCCTTCTGCGTTCCGTCTGTGTCAGCTTTTCCAGTAACCGTTATCTGGAGTTCGCCAATGAAGGCGTTACCAAAGCCGCCGCGCTCTATAAACTGGCTGATCTTCTCCATGTTCCGTATGCGGAAACGCTGGCCATCGGCGATAATATCAATGACGCCGCCATGCTCCGCGCCGCCGGATTGGGCGTCGGTGTCGCCAACCTCCATGAAGCAATCCGCGAAGACTGTGACGTCGTGACGGCGGCAACCAATAACGAAGGAGCCGTCGCGGAAGCAATTACCCGTTTTGTACTTAATCATACGTAAAAAGAATTATCTTTCTTTCCTGATTTCCCGTATACTATAGTCAGAGAGTCGGTTATGCTCTCTGCAAGAAGAAAGAGGGGGGTAACATTATGCTGGATAAAGCCAAAGAAGTTCACAACGCCTTGAAGAAGGTATGCAGCGGTTTTGTAAATTCCACATCAGGCGGCTGCTGCGGTCTTGCCTTACCGCCTGAAGAGCAGGGAAAATTACGTGACTTGAAACAGGGCAAACAAAGCGAATCTGCAAAATAAATACAATAACGGACGGTGCAGTATTGCAGCTGCACCGTCCGTTATGCTATACTGATTTTGTACCGATGTATCCCTTTTTCATGGGGATGTAAAGGTTTCGACGTATATGGTTGTATCACGAATAGCGAGCCGGGGTTTCATCTGCCCGAAAATCGGTGAACCGTTTAAATTAAACGCAAAAGAAAACTTTGCATTAGCTGCCTAAGGGCAACTACGTCACTAGCCGCTGATCCTGCGGGCAGTTAGCTGACGTCACTTAGCGGGATACCAATCGGCATCGCCTGGCTGCCGATTCGGGAAATTCACAGGCTATGACAGTCCAGTTTGTCCTTGTACGACCGCTGTCAGACATACCAAACAAGGTCTGCGCTCGGAGAAATTCGTGGGGCGGCATGTACGGACAGGAGTTCGACTCTCCTCATCTCCACCATAAACACGATACGGTCAGACCGTATAAGAAAAACAAGGCATCGACATTCCGTCACATGCCTTGTTTTTTTTTACAAAGGAGGCAATGATGATGAAAATTATTGACGGCTCATCCCGACAGCAGGACGTAAAGGAACTGATTATGGAGTACACGGAAGGATTGCATCTGGATCTGACCTTTCAAGACCTTGCAGAGGAACTGCGGACGCTGGCAAAATATCTGCCGCCTAAAGGGCGCATGCTCCTGGCAATCGACGACACCGGCGCACCGCTCGGCACCGTGTCTTATACGGGACACAGCACGCATCGCTGCGAAATGAAGCGCCTTTACGTCAAACCGGCATATCGCAAAGAGCAGATCGGAAAAAAATTGGCAGTCGAAATCATTCACCTCGCTCAAGGGGACGGCTATTCGGAAATGGTATTGGACACTTTACACACCATGCCGGCGGCAATTCATTTATATCGCGCCTTAGGGTTCAGCGAAATGTCTCCATATTATGATAATCCGCTGGAAGGTGTTATCTTTATGAAAAAAACGTTAAACGATATATGAGATATTTTTCACGTTCTTTTTTTCGTTTTTCTTTCTAACAATACAAAGAACCCGGAATCCGAGCGGATTCCGGGTTCTTTGTATATTACTCAGGCAATACCGGTTGCCATATAGAGGAAAACTGCAAAAAATGCGAAGATTACTTTTAAAACCGTAATTGCAAACATATCCTTATAGGACTCGCGATGTGTCAAGCCACAAATGGCCAACGTCGTAATGACGGCGCCGTTATGAGGCAAACTGTCCATACCGCCGGAAGCCATGGCGACGATACGATGAAGTACTTCCGCCGGAATCCCCTGTGCCGCCGTCGTTTCCAGAAAATGCTGGCCGAACAGATCAAGAGCAATACTCAAACCGCCCGATGCGGAACCGGTAATACCGGCAAGAATATTGACCATCAACGCGGCGTTGAAAAGAGGCATACTGGCGCCGACACCGAGAAGCGCATCAGCAACATGAATGAAGCCCGGCAAAGAGGAAATGACATTTCCGTAACCGACTTCTGATGCCGTATTCATAATCGCCAGCAGCGAACCCAGCGCGCCGGCATTAAGAGCGGCTTTAACGCTCGTGTTCTTGGACATGAACTTACGTCCCGTAACGCAGGCCACAATAATGGCGACCAAAAGACCGATAACGAGGGCCCAGATCGCAACGACGTTGTGCGTGCTCTTGGCCAGCAAAGGCAGATTCATGGCCCGGAAAGGAGCCAACAAGCTTTCATCCCACGCAAAAACCATGGAGAAATAGAAGTTCAAGGCCAAAACAACGATCGGCGGAATAATGGATAACGCGAAGGGAGGCAAAGAAGTCTCCGGATCGATTACCGTTTCATTAAGCGTATGCACGCCATACCCTTCGCCGGCCTTCTCAGCGGCCTTACGGCGCCATTCAATATACGCCAGGCTTGAAGCGACAAGCAGCGTACCGCAGATAATACCGAGAATAGGCGCCGAGAACGTCGTCGTTCCCAAGTAAATCGTCGGAATAATATTTTGAATCTGCGGCGAGCCGGGATAGCAGTCCATCGTTGCCGTAAAGACGCCGGCAATAAAGCAGGCCGGAATCAGCCGTTTAGGAATATCCGCTTCCTTGAACAACGCCGCGGCGAAAGGATAAACGGCAAAGGCACAGACGAACATGGAAATGCCGCCGTAGCAAAGAATCATACAGGCAAAAACAACGGCAAATACGGCTTTGTCACGACCGATAACCTGAATCGTTTTGGTGGCAATGCTGCGAGCCATCCCCGTCTCTTCCATTACCTTACCAAATACGGCGCCTAACAGAAAGACCGGGAAAAACGATTTGATATAGGTTACGGCTTTAGCCATAAACAATTCGGTGTAACCGGGCAAAATCGGCAAATTGGAAACACCGGCAGCAAACAGTGCAAATACCGGGGCAAAGAGGATGACGGAAAAACCGCGGTAGGCAAAGGTTACCAATAAAAACAAACTAAGAACAATTGCAATAATCTCCATATGCTTACTCTCCTTTTTTTATTTTGAGATTAGTAAACTTCGCTCCGAACAATATTTCGCCTGATAAAGAAAATGATTTTTTTCACAAAGTCTCGTAAAATACTACAGACGATACGCCTCGAGCGCAATTATCGGAAACGGTGTTCATCTATCTCGATTCGATACGTACATATTAGCCGATATCAAACTTGAATAAAAGACTAGCCGCATGCCATACGTTGACGCATTTGACCGGTTTTCAGTCAACGAGCGGTCAATACTTTCCTGAAAATCAAAAAAAGAAGAGTGATTCGCACAGAATCACTCTTTTCTGATGCCCTATTGCGGTCCCATAACTTTGCCGGGATTCAAAATCCACTGCGGATCCAGCGCCGTTTTGATCGTTCTCATCACGTCCAATTCTACCGGATCCGTATACCGTTCCATATATTCCAGCCGTTTCAGACCGATACCGTGCTCGCCCGAAAGGCGTCCTCCCAATTGATAAACATACGGATACGCAACGGCACGGAAAGCTTCAACTTGCCTTTTCCACTCGTCATCGCTCAAATCGCATTGCAAAATCTGAAAATGCAGATTGCCGTCTCCGGCATGGGCCAGACAAAAAACGCGGAAATCATAGTTTTTGCTCTCTTCCACCAAATGTTGTATGCAATCGGCAATCTTTGTAACAGGGACAACCAGGTCTTCCGAAGTCGCAACTTTGGAAAATACGCGCGTACTTTCCAGACAATTCCGACGAACCTTCCAGACGCGGTCATCAGCTTCAACGATATCGGTAGCGCCGCATTGTTCACAAATAGCCGCCAGCTTTTCCATTTTTTCATCCAATTCCGTCTCATTGAAGGTTTCAATTGAAATGATATCGTAAAAACCGTCTTCGTAGTGCGGCAGCCGCAATTCACTGTAATCGCTGGCACTGCGGACAAAATTATTGTCCATAAATTCGACGGATGTAGGATTCAATCCCGCCTTGACAAGCTGCGGCACCAGCGCCGTCGCCTTGGCAAGATCGGTAAACACGGCGAGAACATCCAACTTATACGGACTGAGCGGCACAAGTTTCAGCGTCGCTTTCGTAATGATTCCCAGCGTTCCTTCCGAGCCGATAATCAGCTGATCGAGACAAAAACCGGTGGAACACTTCTTCAGCGGCGCTCCCAAATTGGCAATTTTACCGTTCGGTAACACCACTTCGATGGCATACACCTGATGCCGCGTCGTCCCGTAACGAACCGCCTTATTGCCGCCGGCATTCGTGGCCAAGTTACCGCCGATCAGACAACTGTCGGAGCTGCAGGGATCGCCGGCGTACATGAGCTGCTTGGAGCGGGCCAAATTCTGGATGTCAATCGTCCGTACACCGGCCTCGACAACCATGTACATCCCTTCTTCATTGACTTCAAGAATCCGATTCATCCGCTCCATGAGAAGAACGATTCCCCCGTATGCCGGAACGGCGCCGCAGCTGACACTCGTACCGGCACTGCGCGGCGTCACGGGAACAGCAAAGGCATTGGCTACTTTCATGACGGCGGCGACTTCCTGCGTATTGGCAGGCAACACGACGACTTCCGGCGTCCGCCAGAAAGACGGCGCCAAACTCTCATCCGATTTGTATACATCCAACACGGCGGCGTCCGTTTTGACATATTTTTCACCGACAATACGGCGCAAAGCCTGAATAACCTCTTCTGTTACGGGCTGATATTGTTTCATCGCTCTCCATCTCCTTACGAGTAAGACAACAAGACTTGCAACGATAATTCCCTTCTTCGCAACGGGAATATCGTCATTTATTATAGTACACGTTTGCGGTTTTGTCTTGTCTATTTTTACTTTTTTATGTATTTCTTAGAAATCGAAAAAAAAGCAAACTGCCCGTCAAGAATCAGCTTGCTTTTTTTCGTATTGCCTGCTCAGGTTTCGGTCAAAACCGGGAAAGTAGCCGCGGCATGACCCATAATCGTCACAGTATAATCGGTTTTGCCGATCTCTTTGACGGCATCTTCCCAGGCTTCCTGCAATGAATGCGCCGGAATCTGCCCGCTCTGCCGGATAATGTCATGGTTTTCAGGTCGCGTGACGACGTATACACGCTTCATCGAATTGATAATACCGCGGCTCTTGAAAGCGACAAAGGCGGGAATCGTGAAGTCGGCACGCAAATCCCGCTCAAAAGCATCCATATCGCTGCGGAAAAACCAATCGGTAAAAATAGCCGGTTCTTTAATATCGGGACAGTCGAGCGTAAAGATCATAATTCCGCCCGGTTTTGCCGCAAAAACAGCATTCATATGCGCTTTCATGCTCTGATAGAGGTTCATGTCTTTCGGATAGCCGCCGGCGGAGCCGATGATGATATCCGCCTGCTGCGTAATCGGCACGCTGGAAATAGCCAACAAATCGTCGCAGCCTTTTTTCCAGGCTTCATGCCAATGACCGCCAACCACTTCGTAAAGGTCGCCGTCTGCAGTGAACACGGTATTGACCAGAAATGTCGGTTCCAGAAGAGCTGCCGCTTCATACATATCCTGATGAAGCGGATTGCAGGTCAACAGACTCGTCTCGCAGGCCGGATTGCAGCCGCCGCCGACAGTTTCCGTCAAGGCCAGCGAATGGTTATACATGATCGTATCATAGCCGGCCACCCCCGGCAACAAGGCTTTGCGGCCGCCGCCGAAACCGGCCATAGGATGGAAAGACACGGCGCCGGTCAAAATAACCTTGTCGGCAGCGACGACGGCGCGGTCGAAGTACACGTCATTGCCGCAACTCGTCTTGCCGACGTAGGACTGGTTTTCTTTATGGAAACAGTCATGCTGCACAATACGCAGCCGGCGGACCATTTCTTCGCCGCAAACGATCACATCCTCTTCAGGTGTATGCGCCCTGTGCGTCCCTTGCGCAATGACAACGGTAATATCGCGGTCAGCTACGCCGGCAGCGTTTAATTCGTCTACAATGACCGGCAGCATCTGCGCCGTATGAACCAAGCGGGTAATATCACTGACGACGATGGCGACTGTCTCTCCTGGACGCACCAATTCACGCAGCGGCGCACTGCCGACAGGCGCTCGCAACGCCTGCCGGATAGCGGCCGTTTCATCTGTCACGGCCGCCGTCTTACGGCCGTGCAGGTCATAGAGAACATGTGTTTCATCTAATGAAACCGTTTCTGTCTCTTTACCGCAAGGCAAAGCATATGTCTTCATAAACCGATCGACTCCTTAAAATAAATTCCAGCGCCCCATAATCAGCGCGACTAAAACGCGAACAAAGAGCAGGCCGAATAAAATCGTTGCCAGTACAAAAAGAAATTCTTCAAATTCATCCATCGTTTCCGTTTTTTTGTGAAATAACGAAAAAATTTGTGTCAACATAGCAGACCCCTTCCCCCTCAATGCGGAAATAATTCATGAACAATACGGGCTGATGCCTCGTCTTTGCTGATCCCCTTCAATAATGTTTTTTCCGAATTTTCCATGTGTTTCTTAGCCACTTTTCGGGCCATGGAGCTGTTTTTGTCGGCAATGAATTCAACCAGGCGGCGATGCTCTTCCCAGGTTGCGGCCAACCGCCCCGGATAGTGCATGGAAATGGAACGGAAACGCAGCATTTGTTCCCGCAAATTATGCAGGATATCAACTAGCCGGTCATTGCGGCTGGCCTGATAAAGTATCTCGTGAAAACGAATATCGGCATCGACGATCTTGTCAAATTCATCGTGGGCAATGAATTCATTAATCTCTACCAGAATCCGTTCCAACTGTTCCAATTCATCAGGCGTGATCCGTTCTGCCGCCAATCCTGCCGCCAACTCTTCCAGAGCGCTGCGAATTTCGAAAACTTGCGCAATATCTTTTAAGGAAATATCGGCGACATAGGTACCGCGCCGCGGTACCATGACAATAAAGCCTTCCTGTTCGAGTATCCGTATGGCTTCGCGTATCGGCGTCCGGCTGACGCCCAATTCTTCTGCCAACTGAATCTCCATCAATCGTTCGCCGGGCAACAGAACCCCGTCTTTAATCGCCTGCCGCAACGCCTGGCTGACAACTTCACGCAACGGCTTATAGGCATCCAGTTTAATGGGTTCCAAGGTCCGATGTCTCACATTACTCTTCATATGAAGTTCCGTCTCCTTTAGCTAAGGTGGTCAAAAATATATCGGCATCGCCGCAAAGCGTTCCAAAGCGCTCCTGCATATTTTCATGTTGATGCTCAGGCGATAATAAGGCAAAAAAGGTCGGCCCGCTTCCCGACAATAAGGCGGCGAAACCGGCCGCCTTCAGTATCCTCTTCAATTCGATAAGAACCGCGTGCTGCGGCACGACAAGGTCCTCAAAGGTATTGTTTATTGCCGCCAGGAGATTTCGGAAATTTCGCTGCCGCACAGCAGCAACAACCGCTTCGACGCTAATCTCCCGAATATCGTCTCTTTTATCGTAAAGGGCATAGGCCTGATTCGTGTGCACCTCCAAGCGGGGATGAACGAGCAGGACCTGCCAAGGCGGCAGCGGCGGCAACGCCTCCAATCGTTCCCCAATGCCGCGGCCATGCATCGTGCCGCCGTAAACACAAAAAGGAACATCAGCACCGAGACCGGCGCCGATACGAGCCAACGCGTCCGACGAAAGCCCCAGCTCCCAAAGCCTGTTCAATCCACGCAGGACGGCGGCGCAATCCGCACTTCCTCCGGCCAGCCCTGCGGCAACGGGAAGCCGCTTTTCAATGTGGATATGAACCCCCCGGTCGCCCGAGCGGTAAGGCAGCAGGGCTTGATAAGCGCGATAAGCCAAATTTTCTTCATTGCAAGGAAGCATTTTATCCGAACAGGTGAGCGTGAACCGTTCGGCTTCCGTTAAGCGTATCGTATCATGAAGCGCAATCGATTGGAACACCGTATCGATTTCATGATACCCGTCAGGTCGTCGCCCCGTAATGGCCAAGGCCAGGTTGATCTTGCCGCAGCCTGTTTCTTCAATCATCGTTATCTCCCATCTCATTGCCGCCGCAGTGCTTTCTATGTCATAAGGGTTCATGCTATAATAATAAGCAGGCGACGATCTTTCGGATTTTCAATAATCCTTTTCACAGTACATACTTTTTCATTATAGCTACATTTTACACTATTTTCAATCATTTGTAATTGGCAGAAAAGGCGGTAACATCATGAGTAATTCCGAACCGTTTTCCTGGAAAGCCGCGGCGATTCCCTACGTCGCAACCACTGTCGGCAGTCTCCTGTCCGCAATCAGTATCAATGCGTTCTTTTTACCTCACCACCTGCTCAGCAGCGGCATCAGCGGCGTGGCAATCATGCTGTATTACGCCCTGGGATTTCCCATCGGCATCAGCAACCTGCTGATCAACGTCCCCATCATGATCGGCTGTTATAAATACATGGGGCGCAGCTATACCTTGTTAAGTATTATCGGCACCTTTATTTACTCTGCCATGATCGACGCCATGTCCTTCACGAGCCAAACGCAGTTGATACAGGAGCCGATCATTGCCGCCATCGCCGGCGGTATCCTAAACGGGATCGCCATGGGAATCATCTACAAGTATAACGGCAACACAGGCGGATTGGATGTTCTCGGCGCCATTATCAAAAAATTCTATTCGCTGGAAATGGGCAATGCCGTAATGGCTTTAAATACGGTCATCCTGCTGTTTGCAGCCTACATGTTCTCCTTGGAACTCGCAGTGCTCACCTTCTCCGCCACCTTTATTTCCACGTACATAACCAATAAAGTCGTCGTCGGGTTGCAGCAACGCAAATCGGTGCTGATCATTTCCAATCAATCCGAAACGATTGCCAAAATCCTCATGCGTTACATCGGCCACGGCGCTACGTACTTGGCCGGCAAAGGCGCTTACACGATGCAGGAAAAGGAAATTATCTACGCCGTTATCAAGTTGACAGAGGTTTCCAAGGTCAAAGAGCTGGTAAATAAGATAGATCCGCAGGCATTCATCATCATCAGCGATGCCAGTGAAGTCGTCGGCAAAGGCTTTACCGCACCGCCTGTGAAATATCACGAATCTCCCGGTGAATCACTCTCCCTGCCGCGTACAAAGAAATCAATGCCTCCGGAATATTAATAAAAAAAAGACAGATATCGACTGATATCTGTCTTTTTTTTATTAATATTCCGTTTCATACACCCAAACGCGCACGGCAACCGTACAAAAGGAGCTATTTTCGCACTCCCTGATCAAAACTTACGCCAGAATCTCATTGCGTTCCCGGTAAATAACCCATTCGGCAATATTATTGGCATGATCCGCCATCCGTTCAATATACTTGATAATAGACAGGTAATCCACATATTGATGCGCATAATCCGGTGTTTCCGTCAAGTAACGGGAAATTTCTTCGACACTGTTGCTGAAAGCGGTATCCACCATGTCATCGCGATCCTTCATCAACTCGGCCCGTTCCTGCCCTTCGCCTTTATACATCGCAATTGATTCACGCACCATGGCCCGCATGACGTCATACATCTCTTTCAGTTGTGACGGCGGCTGCGGTACCGGGGGAAACCGTTTCAAATGAAGGACGTAATGACTGATATCGGCGCAATGATCGGCAATACGTTCCAAATCGGAGAGGATTTTAAAAGTTGCCATTAATTTGCGCCAATCGGCGGCGACAGGACTCTGCATCAGACTGATAGTCATGTCCTCTTTCATGCAGTCCCGCACCAAGGAATCGATCAGATCATCGCCGCGGTATACTTCGTCGGCGATCTTTTCATCCATCGACTCGATCCCTTCCCAGGTTTTATCGACGGCCGTTTCAATGGCCGCGCTGAGCTGATTGATTTTTTCTTCAAGCTCTTTTATTTTCAGTTCATATACTTCTAACATTCCGTTGCCTCCATCATCCGAACCGGCCCGTAATATAGGCTTCCGTCTTCTCATTCGACGGCTGCGTAAACATGTCGACAGTATTCGAAAATTCAACCAGTTCTCCTAAGAGGAAAAAGCCGGTTTTATCGGAAATACGCTTTGCCTGCTGCATGCTGTGCGTCACGATGACGATCGTGTATTTTTGCTTTAATTCAAGCGCCAAATCTTCGATCTTCTGCGTGGAAATCGGGTCCAAGGCCGATGTCGGTTCATCCATGAGGATAACGGACGGCCGCGCCGCCAAGGTGCGGGCGATGCAAAGCCGCTGCTGCTGACCGCCGGAAAGGCCCAGTGCGCTTTCGTGAAGGCGGTCCTTCATTTCATCCCAAATAACGGCCTGCTTCAGACTTTCTTCAACGATCTGCGCCAATTCCTTTTTGTTGGTAATACCTTGGACACGCGGCCCGTAAGCGACATTTTCAAAAACGCTTTTCGGAAACGGCGTCGGCTGCTGAAAAACCATCCCGACCCGATAGCGCAAGGCCAGCGCATCCATTTCGCTGAAAATATCTTTTCCTTCAAAGAGAATTTTTCCCGTAACGTGGCAGCATTCAATCAGGTCATTCATTCTGTTCAGCGTCTTCAGAAAGGTGGATTTACCGCACCCTGAAGGCCCGATCAGCGCCGTGATCTCATGCTGCTTGATTTTCATATTAACGTTTTTCAAGGCCTGCGTCTTGTCGTAGAACAAGTCGAGCCCGCTGACATCAAACGTGTATTCCTGCGATTTCTCCGCCGCCATATCACCGATGTCGGCAGCGGTATATTTGCCGGCCGAGATCGTCGTCCCTGCACCGCCCAGTGTCGTCGTCAAATCCGTCATCATTTATTTCCTCCTAATTTTCTGTCAATCCGCCAACTGAGATAGCGGGCCGCCAAGCTGAAAGATACGACCAGTATCATCAAAATGGCGGAAGAAGCGCCTGCTAATTGAACGGCGTCGGGATGCAGCGCTTCCGTACGCAGCGACCAAATATGAAGTGCCAGCGTTTCGCCCGGTCGAAAGGGGTTAAGCGGACACGTCCGTGACATGATGTCCCAGTTGTTCCAGTTGATATCCGTCGACATGCCGGCTGTAAACATCAACGCCGCCGCTTCACCGAACCCTCGTCCAGCCGCCATAATAAGACCGGTCATGATCCGCGGAAAACACGCCGGCAAGAGCACGCGCCAAATAGTCTGCCAATGAGACGCGCCGAGACCGAGACTGCCTTGCCGATAACTGTCCGGCAAATTGCGCAATGCATCTTCCGTAACGGATGTGACCAAAGGCAGGGTCAGAATGGAAACGGCCATGGCGCCGGCAAACAAATTCCACTGCGATCCGGTCAAAACGATGAATGCCAAGTACCCGAACAGCCCGACAACGATAGACGGCAAGGAAGCCAACGTTTCAACAGCCATGCGAACCCACTCGGTAATCTTTCCGTGACCGGCATATTCGGCCAAAAAGATACCGGCAGGAATTCCCGTTATGGCGCTGCCGATGAGGGCCAGGAACACCAAATATATGGTATTAAAGAACATATTGCCCAAGCCGCTGCCGGAGAATGACAGCATAGACAGCTTCATGCCGCCGAAACCCTGACCGATGACAAAGCCGACAAAGGCAATGAGGAGGATGACGGAGAAAGCCGCACCGCCGAAGAGAAGCAAGGTCATTATTTTATCGACCCGTTTTTTATGAGCCAAATTCATCGCTTTATGACCGTCCTTTCAATTCGGATGCACTGTGAATTCTGTGAATGAGATAAATAAACACGAACGATAAAATGAAGAGCAGAAGCGCCATTGTCCAAAGGGCAGCACTGTATTCGCCGCCTTCCATCGCTCCGCCCATATCGGAAGCAATGGCCGTCGTCAAGGTGCTGGCCGGCAGGAAGAGGGACGTCGGGAAAACTTTCATCTGGCCAATAACCATCGCTACAGCCAAAGCTTCTCCCAAAGCTCTCGCCAAACCTAAAATAATGCCCGTAAAAATGCCGCCACTGGCCGCCGGCAGGACGATATTGCGTATCGTTTCCCAACGCGTCGCGCCCAGTCCGTAGGACGCTTCACGCCATGCATTCGGTACGGCCGTCATCGCGTCGGCGGCCATCGTCGTAATCGTCGGAAAGATCATGACTGCCAACACGCAGCCGGCAGCCAATACGGAAAAGCCGAAAGGCATCGGGAACAGTTTCCGCAAAAACGGTACCAATACAGTCAAGCCGATCCAGCCGTATACGACTGACGGAATTCCCGTAAATAGTTCCACTGCCGGTTGTATAAGCCGGCGTGTCCTCGGTTCGGCGATCTCCGTCATGAAGATCGAAGTCGCCATGCTGATCGGCAGCGAAATCAACAAAGCCAGCAAACAGGTAACCAGGGACCCGGCCAAGAACATGCCGGCACCGATCATCCCGCCGCCTTCGGCAGTATCACTCGGAGCCCATTGCCCGGAAAAGAGAAATTCCGTTAATCCATGCTGAAACACGAGGAACGTATCGCTGCCCTTCCAAAACAGAAAGGCGCCGATAAAAAAAGGTACAAAGGCAGAAGCAATGCCGCACACTGATATCAGTGTGCGGGCAATGGTTTCATGCCTTTTAGCTCGTGAAGCAGCTAAATCGAGCGTTGACATGAACTTCCTCCTTAATGAACGTCTTTAGTCTGCATCTTGCTGCTGACACCGTAACCGAGTTCTTCAATCCGCTGACCGTATTTATCGGATAGCATGTAGTCGATGAAGGCTTTTACGGCATCTTTCGGCTGTTTGTTCGTGTATACGTGTTCATAGCCCCATACGGCGTATTTGCCGCTGTACGTATTGGCCAAAGTAGGTTCTACACCGTCAATGGCGATGGTGCCGACGCTCTTGTCGTTCACTACGTACGGAAGAGCTACATAGCCGATGGAACCGGGATTTTGCGCAACGCTTTGAACGAGGATGCCGGAGTTATCCGTTTCCAACGTCTTGTTGCTGCTTTCTTCCTGTCCGTTCAAGGCATATTTCTGATAGAGCGCGCGGGTACCGGAAGTCTTGGGCCGTGTAACGAGCACGATAGCCTGATCCGGACCGCCGACGTCTTTCCAGTTCGTGATCTTTGCCGTGAAGATATCCTGCAGCTGCTGTTGCGTCAACGATTTTACAACCGTTGCAATGTCGGGATGAACGATTGTGGCCACCGTCATGACACAGATCTTATGGTCTTCCAACTTGCCCGCCTGTTCCGCCGATAACTTGGTTTCTGCCGGAACATCGGAGTTGCCCATATCAACGGATCCGTCGGCAACCTGTTTCAAGCCCGTGCCGGAGCCGCCGGCATTCAGACTGATTGATACATCGGGATTTTCAGCTTTGAATTTTTCCGCGGCATCTTTGACCAAAGGAAGCAGCGCCGATGAACCGGAGCCCGTAATGCTGCCGGAAACGGCTTGCGCTTTCTTGCCCTTGTCATCGCCGCCCTGACTGCCACAGCCGGCTGCGCCCAGAACCATCATTGCTGCCAAAGCGACGAGCACCAATTTTTTCAATTTCATTATAAATCCTCTCCTTTAAGTATGCTGACTGCATGTCTCTTTGCTACATCCCTATGGTATCAAGGACCTGTAAGGTTTCCATATACGCTATGTAAAGTTTTGTAAAAAGTGGCTCCCCGACAAGGGAGCCACGCTACTGTATATACGATTATTATCTTGCCGCCGGGAAAAGGATGCTGATCTCCGTCCCCTCGGCCTCTCTGCTCTGCAGCCGTATTTGGCCCTGATGCTGTTCGGCAATGTGCTTGACGATCGCCAATCCCAAACCGCTGCCGCCGATTTTCTGCGAACGGCTGTCGTCAACACGGTAAAATCGTTCAAAGACCTGCTGCTGCTTATCCTCGGGAATACCGATCCCCGTATCGCGCACAGTGAGGAGAACCTTGCCGCCGATTGCGGCGATGTTGATGTACACATGGCCGCCGCGGCGGTTGTACTTGACGGCATTGTCGATGAGATTCATCAAAAGCTCACGCAATAACGCTTTATCTCCCCAGATCATCGCCGCTTCCATCTGACAGTGTACAGTCACCTGCTTATCGGAAATCAGCGGTGAAATGAAATTGATAATATCTTCCGCCAATTCCTTAAGAACGACTTTTTCCGGTTCCTTCCTTTTTCTTCCTTCTTCAATATGCGAAAGATGAATAACTTCCTGAATCATGCCCAAAAGCCGTTGCGCCTCTTCATGGATCCGGCGCCCAAACCGGTGAACATCGGCATCGCTTTGATACAAACCGGCTGATAACACTTCGGCAAAACCGCTTATCGAAGTCAGCGGCGTCTTCAATTCATGAGTTACGTTGGACGTGAACTCCCGGCGCAGCTGTTCCCGCCGTTCCCGCTCCGTAACGTCAATGACGATAAAAATTACGCCGTAAAATTCGCCGTCATCATACACGCGCTGGATGATGAGTTCATATTGGCGGCTTTGACGCAAAAATTTGCGGCGTATCCCGTCATCGGGAAGCCTTTCGTGCAAAAGCTGCTGCCACGGCACTTCGGGAAAGATTTTAGGCAACGGCAAACCGCAGACATCCAGATGCTGCTTAACATTCAGAAACTGCTTGGCAACACCGTTGATGCCGAGAATATTGGCGTCTTTATCTGTCAGCACGACGGCTTCCGTAAGATTCTCCATCATCAGCCGGACCGTGTTTTTCTGTTGCTCCAAACTCCGGACATCGGCGTTTATCTGCCTTCCCTGCTCAACGATCTTGTGAATCAGCGGCTGAATCTCGTCATATTCGATAAGAAGCTGTTCCGATGTCGGCATAGCCGCGGTGCCGTCCTGCGCTTCCCGAGACGAAAGATTGATCCGCTCGATGATTCTGGCAGTCCGCCGCAACGGCTCCAGGAGAGATTCCGTCAACCGATGCGAAATGATGACACAAGCCAGAACGGTCAGTCCGATAAGGGTAATCAAGATGGGCAGGCTGGCAAACAGATGACTGTACAGCGTATTCCGCTCCGTGCTGACGCGCAGGACGGACTGATCGTCCAGACGCAGGGCCGTGTAATACAATGCCTTGGATAAGGTCTGTGAATCGCGGATCGCCATGCCGGAGCCGGTCGCAATAGCCTCCTTTACCTCAGGCCGCGCCATGTGGTTTTCCATTTTTCCCTTGTCATAGTCGGATTCATAAAGAATATCGCCGCTCTTATCGATCCACGTAATACGCAAGTTCCCCCGCGCTTGGGAAACGACGTGAGCCAAGTAAGCGTCTTTATCAGGCGCTTCTTTCAAGCCGACGGAAACACAGGCGATGGCGCTGCGCAGTTCTTCTGCCGACTGCTCTTCCGTCGACTGCCAGAAAACCCAACTGTAGCCGGCAGCCGTTAAAAAGATGCAGAGAATCCCCATCAGAAGAAGGCTGAAGTATACGCGCCGTTTCACGAATGACCACCTACGACATAGCCTACGCCGCGTACCGTCCTGATGACGGAGCCGCCGTTGCCCAGCTTATGGCGCAGGCTCTTGACATGCATATCGATGGTACGGCTTTCTCCGGCATAGGTAAAGCCCCAAACGGCTTCCATAATCTGATCC
Organism: Megasphaera vaginalis (ex Bordigoni et al. 2020); assembly: GCF_900240295.1. Lineage (NCBI taxonomy): Bacteria > Bacillati > Bacillota > Negativicutes > Veillonellales > Veillonellaceae > Megasphaera > Megasphaera vaginalis (ex Bordigoni et al. 2020). The sequence goes on along the minus strand of NZ_OEQB01000006.1, from coordinate 27,811 downwards.
CGTTTGAGGACGATATCGATATTGACCAGCAAGTATCGCAGTAACTCGAATTCCTTCGCCGTCAGACGGCAAAGTTCCCCGTCAACACGTACTTCATGCTTGTCCGTATTTAAAACAATGGGTCCATACGAATATACGGCGTTATTCAAATTCTCTCCCGGACGCCGCCGCAATACGGCCCGAATCCGGGAAATCAGTTCGATAATGCCAAAGGGCTTACAGACATAATCGTCAGCTCCCTTATCCAACCCCTTGACCACATCGTACTCACTCGTCTTAGCCGTCAGCATAATAACGGGAATATGCTTATAATCACCATTATTGCGCAGTTTTTCCAAAATTTCGATACCGCTTTCACCGGGCAGCATAATATCCAGAAGCAGCAGATCCGGAATCTCCCGCTTGAGCCCTTCCCAAAAGTCTTTCCCGTCGCCGAAAGCCACCGCTTCGAACCCTTGTGCCTTTAGGGCGTACGCAATCAGCTCACGAATACTTTCATCGTCTTCTACGCAGTAAATCAATGCCATCAGATCACATCCTATACCATCAATGCTTAAGCCTATATTTCTTTATATTATACTAGCAAAAGGGCCGTACATGAACACGTTCGTGTAAAAAAGGAGTAAAAAGACTGTCATTCTCTGCAGAATGACAGTCTTGATTTATAAGTCGAAATCCTTGGCGATAACGGCAACATCCCATTGTTTTTCTATTTGTTTATACGTCACCGTTGCAACAAAAGAATGCAGATCACGCACCCATGTGTAATTGCGTTCGGAAATGTCGCCGTTGTCCAGATCTTTTCCCAAGGAAAAGATAAACGTATCGCGCGGCGTCAACACGTATCCGAGAGAAATGCCTTTTTGCCGCGGTTTGTCGATCGTATCAAAACGATACGGCGTATAGCCGCTGATATTATGCTTTCTGTACCACAACGTCGTCCACAGGCGATCGGTAAGGCGTTGATGCAAAACGGTCCCCCAATAGGAATCACTCCGTTCTGCCGTATACGCATCATACAGGTCGCGGCGATACCCGGCAAAAAAACGTACATCGGCGCCATTCCATATTGCTATCGGCGCATGGGAAATTTCCCCTCTATAGCCTTTATGCAAACCCGTTCTGCGCCCGTCTTCGGACCAGCGCCCCCAAGCGGCACTGCCGTCAAGATATATGCCGGAGCCGCCAAAATAGAGGCGCGGCAAATAATACCGCAATTCAGGCCACCTGACAGCCCAAATGTGATCGGTATTGTCCGTACTTTCTTCTTTGCTGTATCCGAAGGTGAAATCACCGTAATGCGTCCGCTGGTGCAGCAAGACCTGCGGCTTGAATCCGCCGCTGAAATGCAGCTGATACGCCACATCCAGCGATAAGCCGCCGTTTTGATTCAACGGAAAGATCGTGGCCCCTCGCAGTCCGAGACCGTCATCACTGTTATATGTCGGCTGCGGCAACAAGGAAAACAGCCAACTGCGCTTATTGCCTTCAGGCGTCAGATTGCCTTCGTAATGACCATAGGTCAAAATACAGACATGTTTAAACCATAATTTCGTATTTTCCGATGTAAATCTGTCCCCCGGATAAATGCGAATATCATCGCCCGTCAAGTAGTAATCCGGCGTTTCGGCTACTGCGTGAGGCGTCGTGATCAGGCCCCGGCGAATATACACGACACCGTTATCCAACTGGGCGCTGGTGCCGCGAATATACAACGGAACGTCGCCCCCCTGCACATATCCGTTCACTGTAGCCATGGAAGCGCTCTTCTTCGCGCCGTCATAAACCATGTCTTTACCGTTTACAACTTGTCCGCCGCTGATGTAGAGAACTTCACCGGGAGCGTGATACTGCTGCGACTGCGAATTTCCTTCGACATAGCCCGTATGAAGCTCATCGACACCTTGGTAAACATCGACATTGCCGCGGCCCTGTACACGGTGATCCGAAGCACGGACCGACAAGGAATCTGCCGTCAGCTTTACCGGCGGCTGCGGCAGGGACGGATCCGAATCCCGCGCCGCCCGATCCAGATCCACGGGAATAACGCTCATGCCATCGGTCACGGACACTGCCGCCGTCGATCGACTATTCGGTTGTTCGATACGTTCCTTCAAGGAAACGGCATCTGCCGCCGCAACGGTTGTTACGCTCATCTGCACCAGCAATGCCATGACGGAAAGCGTCAGTTTCTTATTCATTCTCTGCCACCTGATCATCTAGTTACCGGTCGGCGTAATCTTCACAACCGTACCGGCATCGACAGGACCTTCCGTCGTTTCCAAGTTGACGGGAACCACATCTCCGGACGAAGCAGATGTATCGGCGGCGATATCGCGGTGCAGCTTTTCAAAACCGTTGTCGGCCGGTGCCGGTTCAGCTCCCGTCACCGGAACGGCGCCGTTCTTCGTTGTCGAGACACCGCTCGCGGCAAGATCTGCCGAGTACATATCATCGGCAGCACCGCCCTCCTTAAAGCCGACGACTTCCGTTTCGGCCTTCGTTTCCACATACATTTCCGTACCTGCCGGAATCTCCACATTATTGCCCTTGACAAACAATCCGCCGACAAGACCAACAGGTCCCAACACGATGGCGCCGGCAGCCGAAGCGCCGACAGCGCCGGCCGTACGTTTGTATTCTTCCTTCGTCTTTTCGCCGACAACCAACGGAATCGGCGAACCGTCAGCACCGCGCACGGAATCATAAGAAATCTCGATTTTCCCGTCCCGGCCGAACCGCCCGGCCTTGCGGGCCTTCGTTATCGTCCCGTTCGTATCCATGCCGCGCGGAATGACAACAACATCGCCTACCATAACATCTTCTGAAACGGAAAAATGAACGACCTCCCCTTCAGCCGCCACGGCAGAATCAATGGCATCCAGATTTCGGATCTTGACGAGAGTCCCCGCCGGGATCGTGACGCGCTGCGAAGTGTATTTTTTGTTCCCCAGCAAGGCCGTCCGAAGCGAGGCGATGCGGCTGCGCAGCGGGCCCGTACCGGCAGCGCCGTTGAGTCCCTGTTCCATGGCCGACACACGCACCAGCAAAGGTTCATCGGTCACTTTCCCGGCATATTTCCACTGCATCATATTGACGGCGGCCAACATCGACAAATCGGCGCCCGAATTACCGTAGACCTCCTTATATATCGCATCCGTTCGCGCCTGTGCACTGCTGCTGTCCGTACCGCCGCGGAGTTCTTTATCCAAAGAGGCGATCCGGTCATTCAGAGCGCCGCTTTGCGCAGAACCGTATACCGTTGTTTCCACCTTTTCCGCCTTTTCCAGAATCGAATAATCGGCCGCACCGGCGGCTACCGTCCCACACAGGGCAATAACAGCCATGACACATGCTATTCTTCTATTCCACATATCGCATTCCTCCACCGGAAACTGTAACTGATACTGTTTATACAAAATAGCTCAATCGTTATCTTTCATTATATAAAAACATATAGTAAAAATCAACAGGAACGGCTTATGCCGCCGCATTGCCGTGTTGAGCGTCACATTCCGGTCTAGGAACACAGTACTGTCAGCTGTCAATTTCCCTCATAGCGCCGCACGCGCAACGTCAAGCCTCGCTGAGAACAAATTTGACGACACTTCTCGATTGCTGCCGGTGACTCCACCTGATCGACAACGGTCATGACGACCTGGGGAATATAGGCTTTGCAATGCTCGGCAAACGTCAACATCGCGTCATAAGAGTCCAGTCCGAAGCGGCTGCGGGTCACGGCCAGATATCGTTCCGCACTGTATTCATTCAGGCTGATGGAAATCGTATCAAGGAGACCTCCGGCAAAATCCTTCGCCGTATTGCGCCCGTAAAGCAAATCGGATAAGCCGTTCGTATTGATCCTCGTCTTGACAGCAGGATAGGCTTCCCGGATATGGCGCAGGAGCATTACGACCGTTTCCAAGCGTTCCGTCGGTTCTCCGAACCCGCAAAACACGACTTCGTTAATAACCGGCCAAGGCGCCCCGTCCAAGGCCTCCTTCACTTCTTCTACCGACGGCTCCTGTTGGAGCCACAAGGTCATATCGTCGCGCATGTCTTTCATCGTTCGCAGACAAAAAGTACAGCTGCAAGGGCACCGATTCGTCAAGTTGACATATAAGCTGCGCATTCGCGTCGCATCATGTCGCAAACTTTCCGCCGGACTGAGATAGCGCCCCTGCTCGGCCATATAAATGATCATCAAAAATACCTCCTCATCATAACTCCGTTAAAAACTCTTCAAAGACCAACCCGTACATTTCCGGTTCCTGTACGTCCAAAGTATGGCGCAATACGCGGCAAATAAACGACATCGCCTTCATTACGGCATCGTCCAGCGGCATCCCCTGCACAACGCCGGCGGCGACAATGGCGGAAAAGACATCGCCCGTTCCGGAACGCGCCCCGCCGACCTTTTCCGTTTCCAAAAAAGAGGCGCCTTTTTCCCGTTCATACACCAAGGTTCGCATGCAGTTTTTTCTGTGCAGCCCCGTAATGGCGACGCCCGACGGCCCCGACGCGGCCAATGTTTCCGCCAATTCGATCAATTCCTTGTCGGAAATACGCTCTTCATCAACATATGGACGCTCCGCCAAACGGCAGGCTTCCGTCAAATTCGGCGTAACGATCGTCGCATATGGCAGCAGCGACTTCATGGCGCGACACAAGGCGTCAGTGTAGGAAGCGTAGACGCTGCCGTTATCGCCCATGACCGGATCGACAACGATACAGCTGTCCTCTCTGCCAACGCGAAGCAAACACTCTTTGACAATATCCACTTGACCAACTGACCCCAAAAATCCGGTCAGGATACCGTCGAAAACAAGTCCGTTCTCCTGCCAGCTGTCCAAATACCGCGGCATCCGCTCTGCGTAATCATCAATATAATAAGCAGGAAACCCTGTATGCACCGACAGGATTGCCGTAGGAAAGATACAGGCCTGCACCTTCATTGCCGAAATCAACGGAAGCTGGACGGCGGCGGCACAACGGCCGAATCCCGTCACGTCATTGACGACGGCGATTTTCTTCTGTTTCTTCACGTCTTCTCCCCTATCTGTACTTTTTAATAATTACATAATATATTATTTCATACGATGACAGATGAATCAATAGCCGATCTGAGGGGCGGTTTCCGAAACCATCATCTTCATATCTCCATTGCCCCCTGCTGCAGATGTGATTATAATAAAAGTATCCATTCCAAGGGAGATGAACGATATGTATACAATGGAAACTATGCGGCAGGAAATTGCCGCCGCCGTCGAAAAAGTCCGAGCCTTGAAGCCGTTGGCGCCATCCATTACCAACACGGTAACCGTCAACTTCGTCGCCAATGCCCAACTTGCCGCAGGCGGTACGGCGGCGATGATCTATCTGCCCGATGAAGCAGAGGCGCTGGCCGAGGCAGGAGCCTCGTTTTATATCAACGTCGGTACATTGCTGCCGATCTACCGGGAAACCGTGCCGCTGGCGGCGCAAAAGCTGCACGCACTGCACAAGCCGTGGGTCCTGGATCCCGTTGCCATCGGCATCGGCTCGTTGCGCACGGAGCTTCTGTCGCTGTTGAAAAACTATCCGCCAGCCGTAATTCGCGGCAACGCTTCCGAAATCATTGCCCTCGCAGGCCTATGGAATCTTTCGGGCGGCACGGAAACGTCAAACGTACACGGTGTGGACTCGACGGATACGGTCCAGGCCGCCCGATTGGCAGCAATTTCACTGGCCCGCTTTACAGGCGGCGCCGTCGCCGTTTCCGGCACTGTCGATCTGATCACGGACGGCCGGCAAGCGGTCTGCTCTTACGGCGGTTCCTCCCTCATGGAATCCATTACCGGCTGCGGCTGCTCTCTCGGCGGCGTCATAGCCGTTTACAGCGCCGTCGCTTCACCATTTATCGCCGCCCTTTGCGGCACAGCCGCATATAATTTCGCCGGCAGAGAAGCGGAACGGCACGCCGCCGGAACAGGATCTTTTCAACTTGCTTTTCTCGATGCCTTATACAACGCATCGCCTAAAGATATCAGTTTAACGCAGTTTACACTCGAGGAGGTATGATTATGAACACACTTATTGCTGTTTGCATTGCACCCTGCGGTACGGGCGACGAATATGCGCCTTACGTTTCTCAGATCGTAAAAATCATTCGCGAATCAGGACTCCCGAACCGTACCAATGCCATGTTCACCGAAATCGAAGGCGAATGGGACGATGTCATGGCCGTCGTCAAAAAAGCCACCTTCTCCCTGGCCGAACAGGGGATCCGGACAGAAGTCATGCTGAAAGCCGATATTCGTCCCGGCTACACAAATATGATGGAGCGCAAGGTAGCCGTCATTAACGAAATATTGGACAACGAAAAGTAAGCCCTTCTCTCTTGACAACACCTCCTATTCCAGTGTAAACTATTAAAGTCAGCACCGATATGGAGTGGTACTCAAGAGGCTGAAGAGGACGGTTTGCTAAATCGTTAGGGGTCGTAAGGCTTGCGAGAGTTCGAATCTCTCCCACTCCGCCAAACGAAAAAAAAGATCTCAGGAAAATCTGAGATCTTTTTTTGTTGCGCCTTTAGAGACCTGGACGACACGTCTCATTACAAGCTAAATCATTTCCGCTAATCGCCGCAAGGCGGGCTCCATGCCCGAAACCCGCCTTCGCCATGATTCAATCCGATATAGAAGCGGCAAAATCCCTGCCAAACTGCCGGCACAAGTCCTTTGCCTTATCATCAGGCACCCACATGCACCGCAACGGTTCCTGCACAACGGCAAAACCGCTGCCCTTCAACAGCTCAGTAATTTGCTTCGGCGCATCACCGCTCCAACCGTAGCTGCCGAAAGCCGCCGCCTTCTTGTTCTTGAATTTAAGGCCCTTCATCATTTCAATGATGCCGCCAATGGAAAACAGGAACCCGTAATTGATCGTCGGCGAACCGACAAGAACGGCCTTCGATTTGAATACTTCCGTACAAATATCGTTTTTATCTTCTTTGGCCGAATTAAACAACTTAACCGTAATCGACGGATCAATTTCACGAATACCTTCGCCAATACATTCCGCCATGCGGCGCGTCGAATTCCACATCGTATCGTAAATGATCGTGACTTGATTTTCCTGGTACGCCGCCGCCCACTGCTGATACGCCTCAACGATCTGCAGCGGATTATCCCGCCAAATGACGCCGTGGCTCGGACAGATCATAGACACGGGCACATTCATATCCAAAATTTCCTTGATCTTCTTCGTTACCATCGGACTGTACAGGTTCAAAATATTCGCATAATACTTCATTGCCTCACGGTACAATTCCGCCTGATCAACCTTGTCATTGAACAACAACTCACTGGCATAATGCTGCCCGAATCCGTCATTACTGAAAAGAATATTTTCACCGGTCATATACGTAAACATCGTATCAGGCCAATGGAGCATCGTCGCTTCGATGAAAACCAGGCGGCTTTCCCCGAGATCCAGCGTATCGCCGGTCTTGACATTGACAAAATTCCAATCCTGATGATAATGACCGCGAATGATTGCTTCACCCTTCGCCGTGCAGTAAATCGGCGTATGGGGGATTTCTTTCATCAGTAACGGCAAGGCGCCGCTGTGATCGCTTTCACTGTGGTTCATGACAATATAATCGATGTCATTCAAGTCTATTTCCGCTTTCAAATTTTCAACAAACTCTTTGTCGAACGGTTTCCAAACCGTATCCATCAAAACGGTTTTCTGATCGCGAATCAGGTATGAATTATATGACGAGCCCTTATCCGTCGAATACTCATCCCCATGAAACCGAGCAAGCTCCCAATCAATCTTTCCGACCCAAGTAACTTTTTCTGTAACCTTCTTTGCCATACGACTACCCCCTAACAACAAGTAATACTATCAAGATTCTTTATGCATACTATACTACACGCGTCTGCCAAAGTATATTGCATATACAACAAAACAGATAGTTTTTGTCCCTGTATTTTTATTACATATAATGAACCCTTTACGGCTATTCCCATCCGTTTTCTTTTTTATATGTGTCATCATACAAACTGGAAAATATACACCTGTTCCATGCAGAATACGCCCAGACAATATCCTTCTTCATGACTAAACGCACCGCTTCATGCAGCATTTTTACGATTTCCCCTGACGGCAATCCTTTATGCCTGGGAATACCTGTCAGTATAGCCAATTTTTCTTCAGTCATATTCGTATGTTAACGAAACGCCCCATCAGTCCTTGATGAATCATCAACGACTGATGGGGCGCAACACTTCCATAACTCTTTCAATCAGCTTGAACAGACCATACGCATTAATTCGTCCATTTTCTTTTCTGCCAATTGGTCAAAATAAACCAGCACATGCCGAAGAAAAGTACGCATAAAAATATGCCAAATATATTCCGTAGAGGCAATACCGTCAATACGGCGCCATACTTGTATGGATAATTTGGCAAGATTTCTTAATATTCCCATCCATTTTCACCTCCTTTATTATATTTCAATAATTATTAATTTATCAAATTATCTCCTTACTTATAAGTGATTATAATCATAAAATATCTTAAGGGTCAATATTTATATTCCTGTATATCAACGTCATCTCCATATAGAAAGAGTTGCAACGCTTATTATACCGTAACTGCTTCGTTTCATCCGCTTTCCGCCACCTTATCTGTCTATTTCGTTATTTCTGTTATAAATAAAGTGCTATTGATAAATTTAAAAGAAACTAATCGTTTTTTTTAATATGTAAGTTTTTCTTTGCCGTGTAAATTAATTGCTAATTAAGAGTAAATAGGTATTGATTTATTAATGATAATGTTCTATAATAACAAATAACAAAAGTTAATTAATAATTTTTTTCTCCCTGTGGAGGCGAGTACTATGTCAACTCTTATTGATGCGTTTGCAAAACGCCGTACAAACTATGCTTTAGATAAAAATGTGACGATTGCCCAAAGTGCAATTATAAAAACAGTTCAAGATGTTATTCATGAAGTTCCATCTGCCTTCAATATGCAGTCCGGTAAAGTCATCGTGGCTTTCGGCAAAAAGCACGACAAAATCTGGCAGATTGCCATGGATACGTTACGGGCCATCGTACCGGCCGAAAATTTCGGCACGACAGAAGCAAAAATCAATTCCTTCGCCGCCGCTTACGGTACAATCCTTTATTTTGATAATACTGCCGTTGTAAAATCGATGCAGGAACAATTTCCCCTTTACGCCGACAATTTTCCCGTCTGGGCTCAGCAGGCAAACGGCATGATGCAGTTCGGCGTCTGGTCGGCGCTCACCGACTTGGGATTAGGCGTCAATATGCAGCATTATAATCCGCTGATTGACGGTGCCGTTAAGAACGAATTTCAGGTTCCCGCCGAATGGCAATTAATCGCGCAGATGCCTTTCGGCAATCCTACAGCCGTCCCCGATCCGATCGCCAAAGATCCGATCGATGAACGAGTTCTCGTATTCGATAAATAAGTTTGTAAAATTCAGGAGGGTATACCAATGGCAACGATTTACGATTTCAAAGTAAAAACTATTCAAGGACAGGAAGTTTCACTCAGCGATTACAAGGGTAAGGTCGTCTTAATCGTCAACACCGCAAGCAAATGCGGTTTTACCCCGCAGTACGAAGGACTGGAAGCTTTATACAAAAAGTATCAGGATCAGGGCTTCGTTATCCTCGGTTTCCCGTCAAATCAGTTCTTGGCTCAAGAACCTGGCAGCGGCGATGAAATCCAATCCTTCTGCAAGGTTAACTTCGGTGTCACGTTCCCGCTCTTTGCAAAAATAGATGTTCGCGGTAAAAACGCCGATCCGCTCTATACATATTTGAGCGATGCCGCCCCCTTCAAGGGATATGAACTTCAAAAGGAATCCGGTCAGTTGATCAAATCTGTCGTCGCTGAACATTATCCGGAAAATCTGGAAGGCAACGGCGTTAAATGGAACTTCACGAAATTCCTCGTCAGCCGTGACGGTACCGTCGTTACACGATTTGAATCAAGCGTGACGCCGGAAGAGTTGGAAAACGATATTAAGGCAGCGCTTTGATTTTACGCATTTCATGTAAAAAGGAAGGTGATCTCTGTGAAGCAGTATGTAAATGATGTATATAATCTCTATATCGACGGCAAGTGGGTGCCGTCCAGCAGCGGCAAAACCTTTACGGCATATAATCCGTCTAACGGTGAAGTGCTGGCGACCTGTGCCGAAGCGACCAAAGAAGATGTTGATAAAGCGGTTAAGGCTGCGCACGAAGCATTGAAAACCTGGCGTAAGACGTCGACCATTGAACGGCAGAATTATCTGCTCAAGATCGCCGATATCATTGATGCCAATGCCGAACATTTGGCAATGGTCGAAACCTTGGACAACGGCAAACCGCTCCGCGAAACGCAAAATGCCGATATTCCGTTAAGTGCCGATCATTTCCGTTATTTTGCCGGCGCTTTACGGACGGAAGAAGGACGGGCCATGATGCTCAATGAAAACACCATGACCATTGTTCTCCGCGAGCCGATCGGCGTTGTCGGCCAGGTCGTTCCCTGGAACTTCCCTTTCCTCATGGCCGCCTGGAAATTGGCGCCTGTTTTGGCTTCAGGTTGTACGACGGTGTTGAAGCCTTCAAGTCATACGTCCCTCAGCGTTCTTGAATTAATCCGCCTGATTGAAGGCATTCTGCCTCCTGGCGTCATTAATGTGATTACCGGCAGCGGGTCCGGATCCGGTCAATATCTTCTCGACCATCCGGGCTTACAGAAGCTGGCCTTTACCGGCTCGACGGAAGTCGGCCGCGGAGTCTATAAAGCGGCCATGGAAAAACTGATCCCTGCTACCTTGGAACTGGGCGGCAAGTCGGCCAATATCTTCTTCAATGATTGCAAATGGGATATGGCGATGGACGGCGCTCAACTCGGTATTCTCTTCAACCAGGGGCAGGTCTGCTGCGCCGGCTCTCGAATCTTCGTTCAGGAAGATATTTATGATCGCTTCGTTGACGAATTGGCAGCACGTTTCAATCGTGTCAAAGTCGGCTTGCCTTGGGAACCGGGCGTACAAATGGGTTCTCAAATTTACAAACAGCAAGTCGATAAGATTCTGGAGTACGTTGAAATCGGCAAAAAAGAAGGCGCCCGCCTCGTCTGCGGCGGTGAAAAGATCATGGAAAACGGCCTCGACAAAGGCAATTTCGTTCGTCCTACGATTTTCGCCGACGTAACGAATGATATGCGCATTGCCCGTGAAGAAATATTCGGGCCTGTCGTCTGCATTCTCAAGTTCAAGACGGAAGACGACGTTATCGCTATGGCAAATGACAGCGAATACGGCTTGGGCGGCGCCGTGTGGACACGCGACATCAACCGCGCTATCCGCGTAGCCCGTGCTATTGAAACCGGTCGCATGTGGATTAACACGTATAATGCCATTCCTGCAGGCGCTCCGTTCGGCGGTTACAAGCAATCCGGGATCGGCCGTGAAACGGACAAGCTGATCTTGCAGCATTATACGCAAGCAAAAAATATTTACATCAATCTTTCAGAAAACCCTACCGGTCTCTATGAAAGTTGAGCGTTATCACGCAAATCCTCTTTACCTGTCAGCACAAAATGCTCACAGCTAATCTGATAAAAACAAAACAGCCGAAAGGCAGCCTGTCCTCCCGCAGGTTGCCTTTCGGCTGTTTTTTCTATATTTCAATGACAGTCTCAACGGTCTTCAATTTCATTTCAGCAACATGTTCATTATCCCGGTCAAACAGTATGGATCCTGACAGTTTTTCTCCCTGTAAAAGCCGCGGCAGCCATATCCGGTCTCCGGCCCACATGGACTCGAAAGGGATCCGGTCATAGCTGAACCACTGCGGCTCCATTTCCTCTGACGCGCGCGGCGTTCCCGTATAAAGGGAAGCAAAATAGACATACCCGATATGATCCAAACTCGGTTCGGCGCTGAAACGAAAATCCAAGAAAGCCACAGGCTGCAGCTCCGTTTCTTTGATCAGAAGTCCAGCTTCTTCTTTGCATTCACGAACAGCACAGGCCCGAAAAGTCTCGCCACGTTCCAGCTTGCCGCCAAAGCCGTTCCATTTACCGGCGCCGAAGCCGCGTTTCTTTCGTCCTAAAAGGATGTGGTTTCTGCTGTCGATGGGAAAACACAGCGTCGTAGGTCTCATGCATGTTTCTCCTGTTATTTCTTTCGGCTGTTTCGGAAATTTCTGAAGTATTCATACTCGCCATACAATTCATGTAATACGATGCGGATAGGCCAAATGATATTGTTTGGCGTCAACATGGCTTTCAACGGAATATACTTTACCGGACTCGTTTTAATGGCATCCAGAAAGTCCCTTGCTTCACCGTTTTCGAAGTGACAAAGGATAATCGCTTCTTCTTTGACAGGTTCTCGCAGATTGCCTCCTTCATCAATAGCAGCGTCTTCGCCTTCGTCCGTTTCCTGTCCCAGCGCCGCAATGGCTTGAATCTCTTCTTCAGATAAGCCCAGAATATCGCCGACTCGTTTTTCCTTATCTTCTTCATGAACGCGCTTGAGCGCCGCCCGATGCAGAAGGCAAACACTGCTAAGCAAACTATACCGCTGATCGGAAAAGTTAATTGCCAGTACCGTTTTTTTACCCATTTCTCTAAGCCTCCTCACATATGCAAAAGGCACTGCAACAGTTACGCTGCAGTGCCTTCGGCCCATTCAGCCGCGACCTTGAAGCCGACTGAATCAATGCGTCAAACCAATTCGATAATAACCATGGGAGCTGCATCACCTTGACGCACGCCGGTCTTAATGATGCGTGTATAACCGCCTTGGCGATCTTGATATTTCGGTGCAACTTCATCAAATAATTTTTTTACTACATCTTCATTCATCATGTACGCCATAACTTGACGACGAGCATGCAAATCACCGCGTTTCGCAAGAGTAAGCATTTTATCGGCGATTTTGCGCAGTTCTTTCGCTTTGGCTTCCGTCGTCTCAATACGTTCATGCTGGAATAAAGAGGTAACAATGCTGCGCAGTAATGCTCTACGTGCAGAGCTGTCACGTCCTAACTTTCTATAAGCCATCGTTCATCCTCCTCGATCTATTCGTCACCGGACCGCAAATCCAATTCATAGTCTTTCAACTTTTCAATAATCTCATCTACCGATTTTTTGCCGAGATTGCGAATCTTGGCAAGATCCCCTTCCGTGTGGCCGATCAAGTTGCCGATCGTGTAAATATTGGCACGTTTCAGGCAATTGGACGCGCGAACGGAAAGTTGCAAAATGTCGATTTTTTCTTCAATAATATCAGGGCCGTCCGTTTCTTCCGGCTCTTCCCCGTCAGGATTGACAAATTTCTGATTGATAGCATCGACACGGCTATCCGTTGCAATACCTTTGAAACAATCGAGATACTGCATCATCAGCACGGCAGCGGAAGCAACGGCATCATGCGCTTTAATGCTTCCGTCGGTCTGCAGTTCCAAAACCAACGAATCATAATCCATTTCGTTGCCTACCCGAACATCGTTTACTTCATAATTGGCCCGCAAAATCGGAGAGAAAATCGAGTCAATAGGAATAACACCGATGGAATCGGTATCCTTCTTGTTCTTTGTTGAAGGAACATACCCTTTGCCGCTTTCAATGTGGCACTGCATATGAATATGCGCGTCCGCATCCAGCGTCGCAATATGAAGATCGGGGTTTAAAATTTCTATGTCTGAGTTAACGTTGAGGCAAGCGGCCGTAAATTCGGATTCACCTGAAATATCAACGGTGATATCCGCTTCCTGAATGTCGTCACGCGTAAATCTCATCCGGACTTGTTTTAGATTCAGAATTATTTCCGAAACGTCTTCACGTACGCCGGTTATCGTCGAAAACTCATGAAGGACACCATCGATCTTGATCGACGTAATGGCTACACCTTCCAGTGACGATAAAAGTACACGCCGCAAGCTATTCCCCAAAGTGATTCCGTAACCTCTGTCGAGAGGTTCGCATACGAATTTTCCATAGCAGCCGTCATCTTTAATTTCAACGGATTTGACTTTAAAATTGTTATCGTTACTCATTTGGAAAATCCTCCCATTCCAGAATCAAAACCAAGTTGGTAAGTCCTCAAGATCAGACGCGTCTGCGCTTGGGCGGACGGCAACCATTATGCGGAATAGGAGTAACATCTTTGATTGCATTTACTTCAAGACCTGCAGCCTGCAGTGCACGAATCGCCGCTTCACGTCCGGATCCAGGTCCTTTAACAAATACTTCCACTTGACGCAGCCCATATTCCATCGCAGCCTTGGCAGCCGTTTCAGCAGCCATCTGTGCTGCAAAAGGAGTGCTCTTGCGGGAACCGCGGAAGCCCATTTCACCGGCGCTGGCCCAGGACAGTGTATTGCCGCGAGTATCACTGATCGTAACGATCGTGTTATTGAAAGTAGAACGAATATGAGCTGAGCCCGATTCTACATGTTTCTTTTCTTTTCTTTTGTTGCTTCTTACATTAGTTTTAGCCAAAATCGTTTCCCTCCTTACTCAAAAAGTATTATTTCTTATGACCGGCAATTGCTTTTCTCGGGCCCTTGCGAGTACGAGCGTTGGTCTTTGTGCGCTGGCCGCGAACAGGAAGACCGGAACGATGCCGCTTGCCGCGATACGAATTAACTTCGATCAGGCGTTTGATATTAAGAGCGCCTTCACGTCGGAGATCGCCTTCTACTTTATAGTCAGATCCGATCGTTTCGCGAATCTTCTGTACTTCCTCTTCCGTTAAATCACGAACGCGGGTATCAGGGCTGATCCCTGTTTTCTTAAGAATCTCCTGGGAAGAAGAAAGACCGATCCCGAAGATATACGTTAAACCCACTTCAACTCGTTTATCACGTGGTAAATCCACACCGGCTATACGTGCCATCTATTCATCCACCTCCTTGTTTATTAACCTTGTTTCTGTTTATGTTTCGGATTTTCGCAAATAACCATTACACGGCCTTTGCGTTTAATAATCTTGCATTTTTCGCAAATTTTCTTTACTGACGGTTTTACCTTCATAGTTAACCTCCTGCGTAATTCTTACTTGAAGCGGTATGTAATACGGCCACGGCTCAGATCATACGGCGTCAGTTCCATAGTGACGCGATCGCCCGGCAGGATACGAATAAAGTTCATCCGCATTTTTCCGGAAACGTGTGCCAAAATAATATGGTCGTTTTCCAACTTAACTTTGAACATGGCGTTCGGTAAGGCTTCAACGACGATGCCTTCAACTTCAATGACATCTTCTTTAGACATGTAATACCTCCCTGGTCAATTCCACAGCAGTCCGCTTGACGGCGGCCCGTATCCATTCGTCGCTGTAATTGGCAGGAACTGTTTCAACAGCTCCCAAAATCCTCAGATGCCGGCAGTTCTTTTTTTTCGGCCTATCCAATTTGTACTTTCGACCGTCAGCAATTTGCACATACGGATAAGTCAGTCTGTCGACAACAACATACAGGACACCTTTATCTTTTCCGGCCAGGCTCTGTACGACAGTACCTGCCCGTATCTGATCCCGTTCCATTACGACGGTAATGTCAGGATTTCCGGACCGTTTTCCGTAATCGCAATGGTATGCTCAAAATGAGCGGCCCACTGCTTGTCCTGCGTAACGACGGTCCACCCGTTTTTCAGCTGACGAACTTTTTCCGTGCCCATATTAATCATCGGTTCAATTGCCAGGACCATGCCGTTTTCCAATAATTCGCCGTGATCTGCAGTTCCGTAATTCGGCACCTCCGGTTCTTCGTGCATGTCCGTTCCGATACCGTGCCCGACATAGTCACGAACGACTCCATATCCGAAGGATTCGGCATAGGACTGCACGGCATGACCGATATCTCCAATATGATTACCGGCAACAGCCTGCTGAATGCCCTTATAGAGGCATTCTTCCGTCACCTTCAGCAACTGCAGGACGGCAGGTTTGACACGACCGACAGGAATCGTTACCGTCGAATCACCGTGATAGCCGTCTTTATTTACTACCAAGTCAACGCTGATGATGTCGCCATCTCTCAACTTGCGCCGACCGGGAATGCCGTGTACGACTTCTTCGTTTACACTGGCACAAATCGTTGCCGGGTACCCGTAGTAGCCCTTGCAACTCGGAAAAGCACCGCGGCTGCGAATATATTCTTCACAGCGCTGATCAAGTTCCGCCGTCGTGACGCCCGGCTTGGCGAGCTGTCTCATTAAGACCAGCGCGTCCGCCGTAATCCGTCCGGCTTCCCTGATGTATTCGATTTCCCGTTTCGATTTCAGTATGATCATTTTATTTGCTCTTTTCGAGACTGGCCACGATCGCGTCAAACACAGCCTCCATACCTTGCTGTCCATCGACTTCCAAGTAGAGATTCGAGCTTTTGTAGTAGTCAATGAGCGGTTTCGTCTGTGCGGCATACACGCTGAGACGTTTTTTTACGGTTTCCATCTTGTCATCGTCACGCTGGTATAAAGGACCGCCGCATTTATCGCAAACATTTTCCTTCTTGGCAGGCTTAAATGTCAAATGATACGTAGCGCCGCAGGAACGGCAAATCTGTCGCCCCGTCGTCCGCCTGATCAATTCTTCATCGGGAACGGCGATATTGATAACGCCGTCGAGTTTGATGCCCAGATCACGAAGAATGGCATCGAGAGAAACCGCCTGTGACGTCGTACGAGGAAATCCGTCAAGGATAAACCCTTTCTTACAATCATCCTTAGCCAGCCGCTCCTTAACGATTCCGACGGTAACGGCATCGGGAACCAGCTGACCGTTGTCCATATATTTTTTGGCTTCCAAGCCGAGAGGCGTCTGCTCTTTCACTGCCGCCCGGAACATATCGCCGGTGGAAATCTGCGGAATCCCATACTTCTCGATTAATCGTTCGGCCTGTGTGCCTTTACCGGCACCGGGAGGCCCCATTAAAAGAATGTACATCCAGCTACCTCCTTTATTTCATAAAGCCTTGATACTGTTTATTAAGCACCAATGACTCCGCCTGCTTCATCGTATCGATGGCCACACCGACAACAATCAGTACGGCTGTACCGCCGAAGTAGACACCTTGAATACCGGTTATCCAGCCGATAAAATTCGGCAGAATGGCGACAAAAGCAAGGAAGAAAGCACCTGCTAATGTAATTCTCGTCATAATTCTGTCAATATGTTTCGCCGTCGGCTGCCCCGGACGAATACCGGGAATAAACCCGCCGTACTTCTGCATATTTTCCGTCAACTGCGGAATATTCAGCGAAATCGCCGTGTAGAAATACGTGAAGAAAATGATCAAGAAAGCATAACAGATAGTGTTTGCCATCGTTCCCCAAGCGAAAAACGCCGCAACAGCCCGAATCGTTTCGTTTTGGACGAATTGTGCCACCGTGATCGGGAACATCAATACGGACGAGGCGAAGATGATGGGAATAACGCCGGCCTGATTAACCTTTAAAGGGATGTGCGTCGTATGTCCGCCATACATCTTCCGGCCGACTACACGCTTGGCATACTGTACGGATACACGCCGCTGCCCTTGCGTAACTTCAATAACAACGACGATCATCAGCAATGCGATCAGCGCAAACAACAAGGCCTGAAAGACATTGACGGTGCCGGCCTGAACGTATTGATACATCGTCTGCACGCCATTAGGGAAACGGGCCACGATCCCGGCAAAAATGATCAGCGATATGCCGTTACCGATGCCGCCGGCTGTAATCTGATCTCCGAGCCACATCAGGAAACAGGTTCCTGCCGTAAGAATCAACGCTACCATGATCACCATCGTCCAGCTATTACTGACCAAGGCATTGTTCACTTTCAGCGCATAGCTCATGGCAAACGCTTGGATGAGACCTAAGAGAACCGTGCCGTAGCGCGTGACTTTTTGTATCTTTTCGCGCCCGTCCTGGTTATCTTTGGCCCATTGTTCAAACTTCGGCACAACGGAGGTCAAGAGCTGCATGATGATAGACGCATTGATATACGGTGTAATACTCATGGCCAGCACGGAAAACTTACTTAATGCGCCGCCGGAAAACAGATCCAACAAGCCGAATAAGTTGCCGCTGCTGAACAAGTTTTCAATAACGGTGGAATCTACGCCCGGCACCGGGATATGAACGCCGAGCCGAAAAATAACAAACATGATCAAGGTGAATACTGCGCGTTTCCGGAATTCCGTAACGTTCAGAACATTCTGGATGCCTTCTAACACCTTAGATCACCTCAACTTTACCACCGGCTGCTTCAATTTTTTCCTGGGCCGTTTTGGTAAAGCCCTGAGCTTGGACAGTCAGTTTCTTTTCAAGATCGCCGTTGCCCAAAATGCGAACGCCGTCACGGACATTCTTTAAAATACCCGCTTCTACTAACGCTACCGGATCGACAGTTGCACCATCTTCAAAACGATTCAGTGTAGAAACATTGACTTCTGCATATTCTTTAGCCCAGACATTTTTAAAACCGCGCTTGGGAAGCAAGCGGTATAACGGCATCTGTCCCCCTTCAAAACCGGGACGCGTACCGCCGCCACTGCGGGAATTTTGACCTTTCATGCCTTTACCGGCAGTCTTACCGTTTCCCGAGCCGATACCGCGGCCAACACGGGTGCGAGTTTTCTTGGAACCTGGAACTACGCTCATTTCATGAAGTTTCAATTCATTGCACCTCCTTTTTTAGATTTCTTCTACTTTGATCAAGTGCTCTATCTTGTGAAGCATGCCTTTGATCTGCGGCGTCGCTTCTTTAACGACTTGAGAATTGGTCTTATGCAGACCGAGAGCCACAACCGTCGCACGCTGATCAGCGGGTCGACCGGCCAAGCTTCTTACGAGTGTAACTTTTACTTGCGACATGTCGTATATCCTCCTTATTAACCGTAAATTTCTTCTACAGTCTTCCCGCGGAGTTCGGCAACTGTACGAACGTCTTTCAATTGACGCAAGCCGGAAATGGTTGCCTGAACCATATTGTTCGGATTGGAAGAGCCGAGGGATTTAGTGAGAATGTTACGAACGCCGACCAATTCCAGGACGGAACGGACCGGACCGCCGGCAATAACGCCGGTACCTTCGGCAGCCGGTTTCAAGAGAACCTTGCCGGCACCGAAAACGCCGGTGATTTGATAAGGAATTGTACCGTTTTTCAAAGAAACGGTTACCATGTTTTTCTTGGCATCTTCAACGCCTTTGCGAATAGCTTCGGGAACTTCCCCGGCTTTGCCCAAACCGGCACCCACTCTGCCGTTGCCATCACCGACAACAACCAATGCACTGAAGGAAAAACGGCGGCCGCCTTTAACTACCTTAGCAACACGGTTAATGAATACGACATTTTCTTGTAATTCGAGACCTGCATGGTCAACTTTTGCCATGTGTTATTTCCTCCTTGATTAGAATTGTAAGCCTGCTTCACGAGCAGCTTCGGCGAGTGCAGCAACACGGCCGTGATATACGTAACCGCCGCGGTCAAAGACAACGGTGGTAATGCCTTTTTCCATAGCGCGTTTGGCAACCAGCGTACCGACCAATTTGGCCGCATCCGCATTGCCGCGGACGTCAGTCTGCCCTTTAATTTCTTTGTCAAGCGTGCTGGCTGATACTAACGTAACGCCATTTACATCATCAATGACCTGAGCGTACATATTGGAAAGGCTGCGGAATACATTCAAACGCGGACGTTCGGCAGTCCCTGTTATATGTTTGCGTATACGCCAATGGCGTTTAACGCGAATCGCATTTTTACTGGATTTCAAGGAATTCACTCCTTTCGTGGACTAAATGGGATTATTTCTTCGTGCCAGCCTTGCCGGCCTTACGACGTACATGTTCACCTGCATAGCGAATCCCTTTTCCTTTATACGGTTCAGGGAGGCGATAGCCGCGGATTTTAGCGGCAAATTCGCCGACATGTTCTTTATTGGCGCCAGATACTATGATCTGCGTAGCACTGGGGCATTCTACGGAAATACCTTCGGGAGCGTCAAGTTCCAAAGGATGGGAGAAACCGAGCGTCAACGCGAGTTTCTTTCCTTTCATCTGCGCTCTGTACCCGACACCGACAATTTCCAATTCCTTTTTGAAACCTTCCGTAACACCGGTAACCATGTTGGCAACAAGCGCGCGGGTCAAGCCATGCAATGCACGATGTTCTTTATCTTCGGACGGACGTTCGATCGTAATGACGTTGTCCTGAATTGTAACCTTCATATCCTGGTGGAGCGTACGGGTAAGTTCACCCTTAGGACCTTTGACGGTAATCGTTGTGCCGTCGAGGTTTACGTTTACGCCTGCCGGGATATCAATAGGCATTCTACCTATACGAGACATATTGACACCTCCAAATAATTACCAGACGTAAGCGATAACTTCTCCGCCCAGACCTAATTTACGAGCACGTTTATCTGTCATAACACCTTGGGATGTAGAGATAACGGCAATACCTAAGCCGCCGAGAACGCGGGGAAGCTCTTCCGTTTTAGCGTACACACGCAGCCCCGGTTTCGATATTCTTTTAATGCCGGTAATGACTTTTTCTTTGTTAGAACCATATTTTAACGTGACCTTCAACGTTTTTCCTTCGTTTACGGCTTCGTAATTTTTAACAAACCCTTCTTCTTTCAAGATGTTCAGCACAGCGGCTTTCATCGTCGAAGCAGGCATTTCCACTTTTTCGTGATATGCCGAATTGGCGTTACGGATGCGGGTAAGCATATCCGCAATCGGATCGGACATTGACATAATTTAAAACCTCCCTTCGTTAATGAGTTACCAACTAGCTTTGCGAACGCCGGGAATCTGCCCCTTGTAGGCCAAATCACGGAACGTAATACGGCTGATACCGAATTTCCGCATATACCCGTGCGGACGGCCCGTTACTTTGCAGCGGTTATGCAGACGCACCGGTGAAGCATTGGCAGGTAACTGGGAAAGAGCTTCATAGTCACCCTTCGCCTTTAATTCAGCCCGGAGTGCAGCGTATTTGGCAACCATTTTTTCACGTTTCTTTTCACGTTCAAGCATTGACTTCTTTGCCATCTATGTATTTCCTCCTTATTGCTTTTCGAAAGGCATGCCCATCATGGTCAGCATGTCGCGGCCTTCTTCGTCGCTGACAGCAGTCGTAACAATGGTAATATCCATGCCGCGCGCTTTATCAACTTTATCATATTCGATTTCCGGGAAAATCAGCTGTTCCTTCAAACCGAGCGTATAGTTGCCGCGGCCGTCAAAACCGGTAGCGCTGATGCCGTGGAAGTCACGCACGCGAGGCAATGCCAGGTTCATCAGCTTATCGAGAAATTCATACATGCGTTCACCGCGAAGCGTAACTTTGCAGCCGAGATTCATGCCTTCACGAATCTTAAATGCGGCAATGGACTTCTTGGCTTTCGTAATGATCGGTTTCTGACCGGAAATGATGGTCATGTCATTGACAGCAGCATCCAAAGCCTTGGCATTCGTAACGGCTTCGCCGACAGCCATATTGATGACGACTTTCGTGACTTTCGGAATCTGCATGACGTTTTTATAATTGTATTTTTCCTGTAATCCTTTCACTACTTCGGAAAGGTATTTGTCTTTTAATCTGGACACTCTCAAGGCCCTCCCTTCTTATCAGATAGCTTTGCCGCTCTTTACGGCAGTGCGAACTTTTGTACCGTCGGCTTGCTGAACCATTTTCACACGGGTCGGTTTGCCGCTTTCGGGATCGACGAGCATTACATTGGAAACATGAATAGGCGCTTCCTTCGTAATGATGCCGCCTTGAGGATTGTTCTGTGTCGGTTTTGTATGGCGTTTGACCTGGTTGAGACCTTCTACGACTACGCGGTCTTTCTTCGGATATGCCGCAATGATCTTACCTTTCTTGCCCTTATCTTTACCGGCGATGATCATAACCGTATCGCCTGTTTTAACATGCATTTTATCCATTATAGAACACCTCCCCTGCTTATAATACTTCCGGAGCCAAGGAGATGATCTTCATGAAATCTTTTTCACGCAGCTCTCTGGCAACGGGCCCAAAAATACGAGTGCCCTTAGGACTCTTATCTGCATTGATTACGACGGCTGCATTTTCGTCAAAACGAATGTAAGAACCATCAGGACGGCGTAATCCTTTTTTAGAACGAACGATAACGGCCTTGATGACGTCGCCCTTCTTGACAACGCCGCCGGGTGTTGCATCTTTAACAGACGCAGTGATGATATCGCCAATATTGCCATATTTACGATATGAGCCACCCATGACCTGGATGCACAAAATCTTTTTGGCACCGGTGTTATCGGCAACATTCAACATAGTTTCTTGCTGAATCATGGTTTAACCTCCTAAAATATAAGCTTACTGAGCTTTTTCTACGACTGTTACGACTCTCCAGTGTTTCTGTCTGGATAAGGGACGCGTTTCTTCAATACGTACGATATCGCCGACATGGCATTCGTTGTTTTCATCATGCGCTTTGAATTTGACAGTTGTGATCATCGGCTTCTTGTACAGATCATGCTGCTCTTTATATTCGACAGCAACAACAACGGTCTTGTCCATTTTATCGCTGACAACTTTACCTAAACGAATTTTCCGTTCATTTCTTTCCATCTGTGCGTACAACCTCCTTTTCAGATTCCCAATTATATACTTACGCTTGCGCTTTCAGTTCTGCTTCACGCTGCACCGTCTTGATGCGGGCAATGGTCTTTTTGACTTCGCCAATGCGCTTCGGATTTTCCAATTGGCCGGTTGCATGCTGAAAACGGAGGTTAAACAATTCTTCTTTAAGACTGACTACCTTTTCATCCATTTCGGCAGCACTGAGGGCGCGGATTTCTTTAACCTTCATTTTGTTCACCACCTAATTCCTGACCTTTTATGACAAACTTCGTTTTGATCGGCAGCTTATGACCGGCAAGACGCATAGCTTCGCGCGCGATTTCCGGACTCACGCCGCCCATTTCAAAAAGTATACGGCCCGGTTTGACAACGGCTACCCAGTATTCGGGAGAGCCCTTACCGGAACCCATACGAGTTTCCGCCGGTTTTGCCGTAATCGGCTTATCCGGGAAAATTTTAATCCAAACTTTACCGCCACGTTTGATATAACGCGTCATGGCAATACGGGATGCTTCGATCTGCCGATTGGTAATCCAAGCCGGTTCCAAAGCAACCAAACCATACTCGCCGTGAGCAACTTTATTGCCGCGCTGCGCTTTACCCTTCATGCGGCCGCGGAACTGTTTACGATGCTTTACTCGTTTTGGAATTAACATCAGCGATCACTCCCTTCGCGTTTATTCTGCGGAGCTTTTTTAGCTTCCGGCAAGATTTCCCCTTTGTAAACCCAACATTTAATGCCGATGCAGCCATAAGTCGTATGCGCTGTCGCCACACCGTAATCAATATCGGCACGAATCGTATGCAAAGGAATGGAACCGTCGCGAACGCTTTCGGAACGAGCGATTTCGGCGCCGCCCAGACGACCGGAGCACATGATTTTAACGCCCTTGGCGCCCATGCGCATCGTGCGACCGATACTCTGTTTCATGGCACGGCGGAAGCCGATACGGCGTTCGAGCTGTCCGGCAATGTTTTCAGCCACCAAGGTGGCATCCAATTCAGCCTGCTTGATTTCAGCGATATTTACATCAACATTTTTATCCGTAAACGCTTTAAGGGCTTTTTTGATATCTTCGATGCCGGCGCCGCCGCGACCGATAACCATGCCCGGCTTGGCCGTATGAATAACTAATTTGATGCGTTTCGCAGAACGTTCGATTTCGATACGAGAAACGCCTGCAATGAACAACTGTTTCTTCAAGAATTCACGGATCCGTACGTCTTCATTCAAGAGTGCTGCATAATCTTTTTCAGCATACCATTTAGCATCCCAAGGTTTGACAACGCCAACTCGGAATCCATGGGCATTAACTTTTTGACCCACTACGTTTCCCTCCTTATGCTCTTTCTTTTACTACGACAGTCACATGACTGGATTTTTTCAAAATTTTGAAAGCCTGTCCGCGGCTGCGCGGATGAATACGTTTCATCGTCGAATCCTGATCGACAAAGATTTCCGAGATGTACAAGCTGTCAACGTTCATATCAAAATTATGTTCCGCATTGGCTACTGCCGAACGAAGGGTTTTGGCAACGACTCGCGATCCCACTTTCGGCGTAAATTTTAAAATAGCAAAGGCTTCGCCGACTTTTTTACCCCGAATTAAATTAGCAACGATTCGGATTTTACGGGGGGCTATGCGGATATGCTTAGTAATAGCTCTTGTTTCCATCAATATTTACCTCCCTTATCCTGTTACTTTTTCGGCTTTGGCGTGGCCTTTAAAGGTACGCGTCGGTGCGAATTCACCAAGCTTATGGCCTACCATATCTTCCGTAATATATACAGGCACATGCTTGCGTCCGTCATGAACGGCAATGGTATGGCCTACAAAACTCGGCAGTATCATCGAAGACCGAGACCAAGTTTTAACAACTTTCTTTTCATTTGCTTCATTCATCGCATCGATTTTCTTTAACAAATGCGCTGCCACGAATGGGCCCTTTTTAACGGATCTAGACACTTAACTATCTCCTTTCTCCGAACTTATTTACGTCTCTTCACAATAAACTTGCTGGAAGCTTTTTTAGCATCGCGCGTCTTCACGCCGTATGCAGGCTTGCCCCAAGGTGTAACCGGACGTTTACGACCGACAGGGGACTTGCCTTCACCACCGCCATGAGGATGATCACAGGGATTCATAACAACGCCGCGGTTGCCGGGACGAATGCCGAGCCAACGGGAGCGACCGGCTTTACCGATTGTCAGATTTTCATAATCCGTATTGCTGACAATGCCGATGGTAGCACGGCAGTTTACATGAATCTGACGTAATTCGCCGGAAGGAAGACGGAGCAGCGCGTAATTTCCTTCTTTAGCCACAAGCTGTGCGGAAGAACCGGCGGAGCGAACGAGCTGTGCACCTTTGCCGATTTTCAGTTCAATATTGTGGACCTGCGTACCGAGAGGAATATTCCCCAAAGGCAACGCATTGCCGATCTTAATATCCGATTCGGGACCGCTGACAACAGTATCGCCAACCTTCAACCCGTTCGGAGCAATAATATATCTCTTTTCGCCATCTGCATAGAAAAGCAATGCAATATTGGCGGAACGATTCGGATCATATTCGATAGTAGCTACTTTTGCTGGAATATTATCCTTCGTGCGTTTGAAATCAATTAACCGGTAACGGCGTTTATGACCGCCGCCCTGATGACGAACCGTCATTCTGCCGCTGTTGTTACGGCCGCCCTTGCTGGTAACTTTTGAAAGCAAGGATTTTTCCGGCTTGGACGTCGTGATTTCATCAAATGTCGAAACAGTCATGAAACGACGGCCGGCAGAATACGGTTTAAATGATTTTATGGCCATTATAGTGCCTCCTCCTTTTTATCCGTTATGCTTAGCCTTCAAAGAATTCGATTGTTTCGCCGTCTTTGAGGGTAACAATAGCTTTTTTGTAATCCGGGCGTTTACCTACGAATTTACCCATGCGTTTGTATTTTCCCATTATACGAAGCGTCGTTACACTTTTAACTTTTACGTCAAAAATCTTCTCAACGGCCTTGCGAATCTCGATCTTGTTAGCATGGAGCGGCACTCTAAAGGTATATTTACCGTCTGACATCATCATTGTCGATTTTTCGGTAATAACCGGTTTTAACAAGAGATCATGCATATCCATTATGCGAGCACCTCCTCAATCTTGGCGACAGCGCTCTTCGTGACGAATAATTTCGTATAGTGGAGCAAGTCGAAGATGTTCATACCTTCCGCAGAAATCGCTTTAACTCCCTGTACATTGCGCGCACAACGCGTCATTACTTCATCGCCGTCCGTAATAAAGAGAACTTTTTCTCCGGAAAACTTAAAGTTATTGACGATGGCTACAACTTCTTTGGTTTTTGCAGCAGCTAAATTGATTTCATCAAGGATAAACAATTCATTCGTATTCACTTTGTCGCTCAAAGCGGACTTAACGGCAAGACGTCTTGCCTTCCGCGGCATTTTCTGTTCGTAAGAACGGGGATGAGGACCGAAAACGGTACCGCCGCCAACCCACAAAGGACTGCGGCTGCTGCCTACACGGGCCCGGCCGGTTCCTTTTTGTTTCCAAGGCTTTCTGCCGCCGCCGCGAACTAAGCCTCTGGTTTTAGTTGCATGTGTGCCCAAGCGTTCATTGGCAAGTTGACGCAGTACGGCCTGTCTCATGACGGCTTCATTGACTGCAACGCCAAATACGCTTTCATTTAATTCCATTTCACCGGTCTGTGCGCCGGTAATATCATACGTATTTACTTTTGGCATTATTGATATCCTCCTTCCTGTTTGACAATACTATTGGGGTTTTACGGTTTCACGAATCATTACCAGGCTGCCTTTCGGGCCCGGAATGCCGCCTTTGACCAAAATCAGGTTTTTGTCCATGTCAACTTTGACGACAGACAGATGAAGAATCGTTGCCTGATTACCGCCCAATTGTCCAGGAAGTTTCTTACCTTTGATGACTTTACCGCCGCCACCACTGGTCATGGGTCCGAGAGAACCGGGTTCACGATGAGACTTGGAGCCGTGACCCATTGGCCCACGGTGAAAACCGTGACGTTTGATCGTACCAGCAAAACCCTTTCCTTTACTGGTGCCAATTACGTCGACGAGATCGCCGTTTGCGAAAATATCAGCTGCCAGAGTTTGGCCTACCGTATATTCCGGCGTATCTGTCAAACGGAATTCGCGCAGATACTTAACAGGATTTACACCTGCTTTGTCGAACTGTCCTTTTACCGGTTTGGTCAAATGTTTTTCTTTTATTTCGCCATAACCGAGCTGAATGGAATTGTAGCCGTCTGTATCAACTGTCTTAACGCGTACAACTACATTCGGGGAAGCTTCAACAACTGTTACGGGAACGACAGCGCCTTCTTCTGTGAAAACCTGTGTCATCCCCAATTTCTTACCCAAAATAGCTTTAGACATAATCGCACCTCCTCCTATAATTTGATTTCAATGTCCACGCCTGCCGGAAGATCCAGCCGCATCAGCGCATCGACCGTCTTATTGGAAGCCTCCAAAATGTCGATCAAACGCTTATGCGTGCGCAATTCAAACTGTTCACGAGAATCCTTGTTTACATGTGGTGAACGCAGAATCGTGAAAATGTTTTTTTCCGTCGGTAAAGGAATCGGACCGGATACCATTGCACCTGTCCGTTTCGCCGTATCGACGATTTTCGCCGCGCTCTGATCCAAGGTCTTGTGATCATACGCTTTGAGGCGAATTCTGATTCTTTCCTGTTTTGCCATTACTCAATTCCTCCTAACGTCTATTTCACTGAATAGACTGCTCCATAGAAGTTTCCCTGCCATGCAGGCAACATCCTATATCATAGTTGTCATACGAACAGGCAGACAGGCGCACCTATCCCACTGTTGCGTACTTGATTAGTTTACTACAAATCCGGCCGTTATGCAAGGATTATTTTCCCTTTAACAAGGCCTTTTCCCGCTTTTTTTTGCATCAGTAAAACGCGTACTTACCCCGTCAATTGCCGCCGAATGTAAGACAAAAAAAAGCACTTACGTTGTCTTTTGACAACGTAAGTGCTTTTCGCTTATTCTGGCACTGCTTCCCTGCTTATTCTTCGATTTCCGATACGACGCCGGCTCCGACGGTACGGCCGCCTTCCCGAATAGCGAATCGAAGTCCTACTTCAATCG